>NZ_JBHXML010000001.1:194420-196191 GCF_042720345.1 Kitasatospora sp. NPDC058478
CGACAGGTTGAGGTTCTGCGCCGAGCCCGCCGTCACCGCCGTGGCGATGGCCGCGGACGTGGACGAACCAGCGGTGACCGTCGCGGAGTTGGGGTTGACGGCCACGGAGAAGTCGTTGGTCACCGTCGATCCGCTGGTGAACGGCGCGAAGATGTGGGTGAAGTCCCAGGTGTTCTGGCTGATGCCGGAGCAGGAGTCGTCCCCCGCCTTGCCCGGGCAGCCGCCGTTGTCGCGCTGGAGCGCCCAGAAGGACAGCGTGTTGATGCCCTTCGACACCGCCCAGTTGTAGACGGTGGTGGCGTTGGCCACGGTGAAGGTCTCGGCCGCGCCGTAGTCGTCGATGCCGGCCATCTCGGTGATCCCGATCGAACCCCACAGCTGGGCGGGGGTCTTGGTCGGGTAGAGCTTGGCGAGCTGGTTGTAGAGGCCCTGCGCGGAGGTCTGGGTGTCGGCCGCCATGTCGTGGGTGGCGCCGTCGTAGTAGTCGAAGGTCATCATGTTGACGACGTCGATCCGGGCGTTGTTGCTGACCGCGTTCTTCAGCACGGCGAGGCCGCTGGAGGCCAGCCCGGTGGTGGTGGTCGGCAGCGTGTAGGAGAACTGGACGTTGCGCCCGTTGGCGGCGGCCCAGTCCTGCACGATCTTGATCGCCTTGTTGCGGCGGTCGATTCCGGCCGTGTTGGTCAGCGAGTTGTCCTCGATGTCGAGGTCGATCCGGCTGACGTCGTAGGTGGTGACGAGGTTCTCGAAGGCTGCCGCGATCTGGTTGACGTCGGTGCAGCTGTCGGCCAGTTCGGTGCCGGTGTTGTCGGCGGTGTAGCCGCCGAAGGAGGGGATCACGTCCCCGCCGTTGGCCCGGATGGTGGCGATGTCGGCGCCGAAGGTCGAGGAGGAGACCGGCTTTGAGGTGTCGCCGTTCCAGTACGGGGTGCAGGAGCCCTTGGTGGCGGCCTGGAGGAACGCCATCGTCAGGTGCTTGGCCCCGGACTGGGTGGCCAGGGCGGCGGGGCTCTGCCCGGTCCAGGACTCGAAGTAGGGGGCGAAGACCCGGCTGGGGAGCGGGGTCGCGGCCTGGGCGGAGCCCGTCCCGGCGGCGACCAGGCCGGCCGACGCGGCCAGCGTGGCACAGGCCGTCAGGGCCGCCTGGATGGTTCTGCGTAGACGCATGGATTCTCCAACATACGTGGTGGGGCAGGACGTTGGGGATACGCGCATGATCGGGGCGCGACGGCCGTGTGGGGTCGGCCGCGCGGGCCCGGACGTGCGGACGTGTGGGTGTGCGGGTGTGCTGACGTGCGGGACTGCTGGGTGTGCGGGCGCGCGGAAGCCCACCGACTCGCGCGGAGGCGGGTGGCGGGTACGCGTGTGCGCACGCCGTACGGAGCGGGGGTGGTGCGGGACAGGGCAGGGCAGGGCAGTGCCTCAGCCGCCGGTGGTCACACCCCCACAGTGCATCCCGGTCGGATCGACATGCTTATGGTTGGACTAGACCACTGGTCTGTCAAGAGACCTAACAGTTCGTCAACACACCGCCCCCGTGGCCGAAGGGCCGCCCGATCGGCCGGGTGTGCGCGGTGCGGCCGGGGCTGTGGAGGTGGGCGGTGCGGCGGAGGTGGCCGGTGGTGCGGGGTGGCCGCGCTGCCGAAGGGCGGGCGCACCGAAAAATGGCGCCGCCGAAGAATGAAGGTGCCGTGGCCGCGCGCCCGTCGGCGGGGGCGCGGCCCCGGCGGCCCCGGGCCCGTCACATAAAAACAAAAAACGCAGCCCACGA
>NZ_JBHXML010000001.1:196201-273717 GCF_042720345.1 Kitasatospora sp. NPDC058478
CGCGTCCGTCGGGCGGGCCCAAAGAATATTGGCGCCCCCGAATAATTTTGGGCGGGGGGCCGGGGCGCCGGGGGGGGGCCGCGCCCCCCGGGCGGCCCGGTGCTCAGGACACCGGGCGGTTCGGGTGGCCGTTCCGGGTCACGCCGGCGGCGGGCAGAGGGTGGTCCGCAGCGCGTCGTTGATCTTCGCGGCGGTGTCCGGTCCGAAGCCCTGCGGGTGGTCGGGCGAGGTGAAGCGCTGGTTGGCCAGCTCGACCAGCTTCGACTTGTCCTTGGGGAACTGGAACAGCGCCTGGCACTGGTTGCGGGCCCGGTCCACGGCCTGGTCCGGCTTGCCGCCGACGATTGCCGGGTCGATCGCGTCCAGCGCGGCGACCAGTTTGCCGGTCAGGTCGGTGCCCGGCTTGCCGGGCAGGCCGGCGTCGCTGGGGGGCGTGGGCTTGGCCGGGGCAGGGGCTCCGGGGGAGCCTGCGTCAGGGGCGGGGGCCGAGGGGCTGTCGGGTGCGGGCGCCGAGGGGGCCGCGGGCGTCGAGGGGGAGGCGGCCGGGTCGGGCGCGGAGGCCGAGGGCGACTCGGGCGTCGGCGGCGTCGAGGCGGTGCCGGGGGTGGGGGCCGAGGCGGCGGCGGGGGTGGTGGGGGAGCCGGCCGCGGCGGTGGCCGGGTGGGGGCCCGGTCCGGAGCTGGAGCAGGCAGCGAGGCTCACCGCGGCGAATGCCGTGAGGGTGGCGGCGAGGAGACGAGTGCGCATGGCGTCACACTGTCATGTCCGCGGCGTCGAAGGGAAGATCCTCCCGCGAGCGCGGACGGCCCGGGAGGGGGGACCTCCCGGGCCGCCGGCCCGCCGCGTCCGCAGGGCGCGCAAGGCGCCCGCCGAGGCGTGGTCAGCCGAGGCCGTTGGCCTTCAGCCAGTCCTTGGCCACCGCCGACGGGTCGTCCTTGTCGATCGCGACGCGCTTCATCAGCGCCGTCAGCCCCGCCGTGTCGAGCTTGGCCGACACCGCGTTGAGGGCCGCCGTCGCGGTGGGGTTCACGCCCGCCTTGTTGACCAGCGGGGTGACGTTCTGCGCGCCGAAGAGGTTCTTCGGGTCGGTCAGCGGGACGAGCTTCAGCTGGGGGATCTTCGGGTCGGTGGTGAACACGTTGCCGACCTGGATGGTGCCGTCCTTGAGCGCGTTCGCGGTGGCGTCGCCGGTGGGCTTCCACTCCTTGAAGTTCAGCCCGTAGACGTCCTTGAGCTGCTGCTCGCGGCGGGACTTGAACTCCGGCGGACCGCCTATCGTGAACTCGCCCGCCTTGGCGGTCAGGTCGGCGATGCTCTTGAGGCCGTACTTGTCGGCGTTCTCCTGGGTGACGCTGAGCGAGTCCTTGTCCTCGGCGGGGGAGGAGTCGAGGATCCCCAGCGCGGCGGGCAGCGTCTTGGTCAGCGCCGCGTTCACCTCCTCGGTGGTGGCGGCGGTGGACTTGGCGTCCAGGTAGGCGAGCAGCGAGCCGTTGTACTCGGGCAGGACGCTCAGGCTGCCGCTCTGGAGCTGCCCGTAGAGCACCTCGCGGCTGCCGATGTTGAACTTCTCCTCGACCTTGACGCCCTTGGCCTTGAGGGCCTGCGAGTAGATCGAGCCGAGCAGCACGTTCTCCGGGAAGTTCGCCGAGCCGACGACCACCGTCGAGCCGGCGCCCGCGCCCGAGGCGGCGGGGGAGCCCGCCGCGGAGCCGCCGCCGAGCGGGTCGCCGCCGCCGGAGGAGCCGCAGGCGGTGGCGCCGAGGGCGAGCGCGGCGAGCGTGCCGAGGACGACGGCGCGCCTGCTTCCGTGGTTTGTCGACATGGTGACAGATGTCCTTCCGGAGAGGATGGGGAACGAGGTTCAGCGGGCCCGGCGCTGGGCGCGCATCCCGGGCGGGAGTGCGTACCGGGCGAGCAGGGCGAAGAACAGCTGGGCGCCGACCGCGAGCAGCACCACCAGCAGCGCGCCGCCGACGGTGACGGCGTACTTGCGGGTGGCCAGCCCGTCGATGACGTAGCGGCCGAGGCCGCCCAGTCCGACGTAAGCGGCCACGGTGGCGGTCGCGATCACCTGGACGGTCGCGGTGCGAAAGCCCGCCAGCAGGGTCGGCGCCCCGGACGGCAGGCAGACCTGCCACAGCACCTGCGGGTGGGTCAGCCCGATGCCGCGCGCCGCGTCCCGGACGTCCGGGTCGGTGCCGCGCACCCCCTCGACGGCGGCCACCAGCAGCGGCGGCGCGGCGAGCGCGACCAGAGGGATCAGCACGGCCGTGTCGCCGACCCCGGCGAGCAGCACCGCCAGCGTCACCAGGCCGAGCGTCGGCAGGGCGCGGGTGGCACCGGCGAAGGCCGTCACGAGCGTGACGCCGCGCCCGGTGTAGCCGATCAGCAGCCCGAGCGGCACGGCGAGCAGCGCCGCGAACAGCAGGGCCTCGCCGGAGAGCACCAGGTGCTCGGTGATCCGGTGCACGATCGAGTCCGGGCCGCTGCGGTGGTCGGGGGCGGAGAAGAAGTCGCCCAGCCAGTTCAGCCAGTTCACGAACCGGCTCCCTTCTCCCGGACGGCCCAGGGCGCGAGCAGCCGGCGGGCGCCCACCAGTAGCAGGTCGACGGCCAGCGCGAGGACGGCGATCAGCGCGATGCCGGCCACGATCGGGGTCGGGAAGGTGCGCTGGAAGCCGTCGATGAACAGGTAGCCGAGCCCGCCGCGCCCGATCAGCGCGCCGACGCTGGCCAGCGAGATGCTGGACACCGCCGCGACCCGCAGCCCGGCGATCAGGTACGGCACGGCGGCGGGCAGCTCGACGGAGGTCAGCCGGTGCCACGGCCCGTACCCCATCGCGGTGGCGGCCTGCCGGACCGGGTCCGGGACGGCGCGCAGGCCGTCCACGGTGGTCGGCAGCAGCACGGCGAGCGCGTAGAAGGTGAGCGGGATCATCACCGTGGCCTGGGTGGCGAGGCCGGTGTAGGGGATGAGCACCACGAACACGGCCAGCGAGGGCAGCGCGTAGACGACGTTGAAGACGGCAGACAGCGGTTGGTACAGCCGGGGGAAGCGGGTGCAGGCCAGGCCCAGCGGGACGGCCAGCAGCAGGCCGATCAGCACCGGGAGCAGGGCGATCACGGCGTGGTCGGCGAGCAGGCCGCCGAGGTAGCCGAGGTGGTCGCCGATCCAGTACCAGCGGACGATCGGTTCACCGTCCACCGGCCGCCCCGTCCGTGAGGTCACCGGCCGCCGCGCCGGCTGCTGCGTCCGCCACCGGGATGGCCACGGGAGTGGCCACGGGGGTGGACAGCGCGGCGAGGACGGCCTCGCGGCTCGCGGTGCCAGTGGCCCGCCCGTCGGCGTCCAGGGCCACGGCGGCCCCGGCGGGGGAGAGGACGGCGGCGTCCAGCGCGGTGCGCAGGGTGTCGGTGTCCGGCCGGTAGCCGGAGACCGGGTGCAGTTCGGCGGTGGCGGCGTCGCGGTCGATCCAGCCGATCGGGCGGCGCTCGTCGTCCAGCGTCAGCTCCCAGCCGCCGTAGCGCAGCCCGTCGGCCACCGGGCGGACGGCGACGGTGGTCGCGGGGCGCAGGGCGAGGCCGCGCAGGCCCCGGTCGCGGCCGAGGAAGGCGGCCACGCCGTCGTCCGCGGGGGTGGTGAGCAGGGTGTGCGGGTCGGCGAGCTGGGCGATCCGGCCGTGTTCGCGCAGGACCACCACCTGGTCGCCGAGCCGGACGGCCTCCTCGATGTCGTGGGTGACGAACAGCACCGTCTTGTGCAGCTCGGACTGGAGCCGCAGCAGTTCCTCCTGGAGCCCGGCGCGCACCACCGGGTCGACGGCGCTGAACGGCTCGTCCATCAGCAGCACCGGCGGGTCGGCCGCGAGGGCGCGGGCCACGCCCACCCGCTGCTGCTGGCCGCCGGACAGCTGGAACGGGTACCGCTTGCCGGTCTCGGGCGCGAGCCCGACCAGTTCGAGCAGTTCGGCGGCCCGGGCGCGGGCCTTCTTGCGGTCCCAGCCGAGCAGGTAGGGCACGGTGGCGACGTTGTCGATCACCTTGCGGTGCGGGAAGAGGCCGGCCTGCTGGATCACGTAGCCGATGCCACGGCGCAGCTTTGCGGGCTCCAGTTCGGCGACGTCCGTGTCGTCCAGCAGCACCCGGCCCGAGGTCGGCTCGACCATCCGGTTGACCATGCGCAGCAGGGTGGTCTTGCCACACCCGGACGGTCCGACCAGGACGGTTATCCGACCGGTCGGGACGTCCAGGTCCAGGCCCTCGACGGCGATGGTGCCGTCGGGGTGGCGCTTGCCGGCGCCCTCGAATCTGATCACGGGGAGTTTCCTCGTCAGGGCGCCCCAGGGAGGCGGCGCCTGTTTCGGTCGTACGGTTGATGGCGGTTTGTCGACAAGCGGCGACGGCGTGGGCCGTACCGGCCGCTGCCGTGACGGCGTCTGTCGGATCGACCGCCCGGGCGTTCTTCCGCCCGCGTGGCTGCCCAGCTTCGGACCGGCGGAAACTCTGATCAGACTATGACCTGCATCATCTCCTGTCTCTCACTTACCACCCGGCACGGGGCCCAGACCCCGCCGCCGGACGGCCGGGGCCGACCGGGCGCCCGACGTTTCGGCAGGTCAGAGGGTCGGGGCGCGGACACCCTGACGGCGGGTCGAGGGCTCGCGCCCCGGACGATCAGCCCGTCAGCCGCCGAGCGCCCCAGCCCTCCAGGCTCTCAGCCGCCCCGGCGCGTCGGCAGCCCGGAGGCCGCCCAGCCGACGAAGCCGCCGTCCAGATCGGTCGCCCGGTGCAGCCCCAGCTCGCGCAGCGAGGCCGCCGCCAGGCTGGAGGCGTACCCCTCCGAGCAGACCACGATCACCTCGACGTCGTAACCCGACGCCTCGGGGATCCGGTGACTGCCCGTCGGGTCCAGCCGCCACTCCAGGACGTTGCGCTCGATGATCAGCGAGCCGGGGATCTCCCCCTCCGCCGCCCGCTGCGCCGCCGGACGGATGTCCACCAGCAGCGCGCCGTCCAGCTGCGACTGGTACGCCTCCCGGGCGCGCGGACGGTGGACGCCCTCGCGGGCCCGCTCCACCAGGTCGTCGATCGTGGTCACCATTGCTCCGGTCCTTCCTCCGAGGTGCGGACGAGCCCGCCGGCCCGCAGGTCGTAGTGCGCCATCGAGCCCAGCGGGGGCGAGTAGGCGTGCAGGGTCACGGCCGGGCCGGACGCGGTGTTGCGCACGTCGTGCACGTACTCGGGGCCGAAGGCGCGGGCGGTGCCGGCCGGGACCCGGCGGATCAGCAGGCCCTGCTCCGGCCCGCCGAGGGACAGCTCCTCCAGCTCACCGAGGGCGACGGCGAACGCGCCGCGCGAGCCGCCGTGGTCGTGGAAGCCGGTGGACTGGCCGGGCAGCCAGCTGATCAGCCACACCTCGTGGTCGTCGTCGGCCACCAGCCGCTGGTACCAGCGCTCCTCGGTGGAGAGCCGGACGAGGTGGATCCACTGGTCGGGCTGTTCGGCCAGTTCTCGGACGACGGTGCGCAGGGCGCTCGGGGTGAGCGGCGCGCGGGCCTCCTCGGTGGCGGTGGCGGTGGCCCTGGATGTTCTGGCCAGTGCCGATGCCAGTGCTGGTGCCGCTGCCGCTGCCGGGGCTTGGGCGGCAGCGGGTTCGTCGGGGGCGAGGTTCAGGCTCATGGGGGCGTCCTCGGGTGCAGCGGGAACGTCGGCGGGGTGCGCCCTGGTCCGGCGGCGGGCGAGGGCACGGGCCGACGGAGCGGCACGGCACGCGCGGGTGCGCCGGGCGGGGCGGGAATCAGAACTCGGGGTGCGGGTGCGCGGCGCGGGCCCTGGCAGACGTCACAGGGCGGGGGCGGCGGGGAGAGCCAGGGTCAACAGGCACAGATGGAACTCGCCTGGCGTCGCAGATCGACGTGCAGGCGGCAGACCAGAGTGGTGCCGGTGTCCATGCGCCGGATCCTTCCCGAGCCAACCGGACGAAGTCAAGCCGGATGGGGCCGGCCGCCACCGGCCGCCCCGCTGCTCCACCCCCGGCCGACCGGCCGTCGAGCCGTTCTGGACCGGAACCGCCGAACGGCACTCGCATGCGTAAGGACCCCACTTGCGGGGTAAATGATCGTTTCATCCCATCCAGGCCCCTCCGCGTGTCCGCGTCACGAGATCGCCCCAGATGCGTTACCGCCAACGTATTGTCAGGCCACCGAGGCCCGGCCTACGGTCTACAGACCGCTTTCTACGCACGTAGACCCCTGCGGATCCCCGGCGGTCCGCAGACGAGACCCGCCCGCCCCGTCAACCCTCAGACCGCAGGCCCGACCCCATGGCCGGGCAGCGGAGTTGCGGAGGTATCCATGTCGCAGATCGTCCGTGCCGCGCTCGTCCAGACCCGCTGGACCGGCGACCAGGAGAGCATGATCGCCCTTCACGAGCGGCACGCCCGCGAGGCCGCCGCCCAGGGCGCGAAGATCATCGGCTTCCAAGAGGTCTTCAACGCCCCGTACTTCTGTCAGGTCCAGGAAGCCGAGCACTACCGCTGGGCCGAAGCCGTCCCCGACGGCCCCACCGTCCGCCGGATGCAGGACCTCGCCCGTGAACTCGGCCTGGTGATCGTCGTCCCGGTCTACGAGGAGGAACAGGCCGGGGTCTACTACAACACCGCCGCCGTCATCGACGCCGACGGCAGCTACCTCGGCAAGTACCGCAAGCACCACATCCCGCAGGTCAAGGGCTTCTGGGAGAAGTACTACTTCAAGCCCGGCAACCTCGGCTGGCCCGTCTTCGACACCGCCGTCGGCAAGGTCGGCGTCTACATCTGCTACGACCGCCACTTCCCCGAGGGCTGGCGCGCCCTGGGCCTGGCCGGAGCGCAGATCGTCTACAACCCCTCCGCCACCAGCCGAGGCCTCTCCGCCTACCTCTGGCAGCTGGAACAGCCCGCCGCCGCCGTCGCCAACGAGTACTTCGTCGCCGCCATCAACCGCGTCGGCACCGAGGAGTACGGCGACAACGACTTCTACGGCACCTCCTACTTCGTCGACCCGCGCGGCCAGTTCGTCGGCGACGTCGCCTCCGACAAGGAGGAGGAGCTCGTCGTCCGCGACCTCGACCTCGGCCTGATCGAACAGGTCCGCCAGCAGTGGGCGTTCTACCGCGACCGCCGCCCCGACGCCTACGGACCGCTCGCCGAGGCCTGAGGAGCAGCGCGATGACCACCCGCGACCCGCACCAGCGCACCATCGTCCGCGGCGGCCTCGTCATCACCGCCGCCGACGAACTCCACGCCGACGTCCTCATCGAGGGCGAACGCATCGCCGCCCTCGCCGCCACCGGCAGCTCCGCCGCCGAGGCCTGGAGCGCCGACACCGTCATCGACGCCACCGGCCACTACGTCATCCCGGGCGGCGTCGACGCCCACACCCACATGGAACTGCCCTTCGGCGGCACCTCGGCCTCCGACACCTTCGAGACCGGCACCCGGGCCGCCGCCTGGGGCGGCACCACCACCATCGTCGACTTCGCCGTGCAGTCCGTCGGCGGCTCGCTGCGCGAGGGCCTGGACACCTGGCACGCCAAGGCCGACGGCAACTGCGCCGTCGACTACGCCTTCCACACCATCGTCTCCGACGTCAACGAGGGCGTCCTCAAGGAGATGGACGCCCTCGTCGACTCCGGCGAGTCCACCTCCTTCAAGCTCTTCATGGCCTACCCCGGCGTCTTCTACAGCGACGACGGCCGCATCCTGCGCGCCATGCAGCGCGGTGCGGTCAACGGCGGGCTGACCATGATGCACGCCGAGAACGGCATCGCCATCGACGTCCTGGTCGAACAGGCCCTCGCCGCCGGGCACACCGCACCCCGCTACCACGGCGAGGTCCGCCGTGAACTCCTGGAGGCCGAGGCTACCCACCGGGCCATCAAGCTCGCCCAGGTCGCCGGCAGCCCGCTCTACGTCGTCCACGTCTCCGCGGCGGCCGCCCTCGCCGAGCTCGTCCAGGCCCGCGACGCCGGGCTCAACGTCTTCGGCGAGACCTGCCCGCAGTACCTGTTCCTCTCCACCGACAACCTCGCCGAGACCGGTGCCGACGGCTTCGAGGGCGCCAAGTACGTGTGCAGCACGCCGCTTCGGCCGCGCGAGCACCAGGAGGCGCTCTGGCGCGGACTGCGCGCCAACGACCTCCAGGTGGTCTCCACCGACCACTGCCCGTTCTGCTTCACCGGGCAGAAGGAACTCGGCCGCGGCGACTTCTCGAAGATCCCCAACGGCCTGCCCGGCGTGGAGAACCGGATGGACCTGCTCCACCAGGCCGTCGTGGACGGGCACATCACCCGTCGGCGCTGGATCGAGATCGCCTGCACCACGCCCGCCCGGATGTTCGGGCTGCACCCGCGCAAGGGCACCATCGCGCCCGGCGCCGACGCCGACCTCGTCGTCTACGACCCCACCGCCGTGCAGACCGTCTCCGCCGCCACGCACCACATGAACGTCGACTACTCGGCGTACGAGGGCCGCCAACTCGCCGGCCGCGCCCGCACCGTGCTCTCACGCGGCACCGTCGTGCTGGACGGCGAAACCTGGCTCGGCCGGGCCGGCCACGGCACGTTCCTGCGCCGCGACACCTGTCAGTACCTGACCTGACCACTCTCCCGCACCGCCGCCCGGGCCCGTGCGCACGATGGCTCGGGCGGCGGAACCACCCTCCCCGGAGCCACCCATGGACATCGGCCTCGTCCTGCAGACCGACCCGCCCGCCCGCCTGCTCATCGACCGGATGATCCGCGCCGAACAGGCCGGGTTCAGCCACGGCTGGACCTTCGACTCCTGCGTCCTGTGGCAGGAACCGTTCGTCATCTACAGTCGGATCCTCGCCGAGACACGGCAGTTGACCGTCGGACCGATGGTCACCAACCCCTCCACCCGCACCTGGGAGGTCACCGCCTCCCTGTTCGCCACGCTCAACGACATGTACGGCAACCGCACCGTCTGCGGCATCGGCCGCGGCGACTCCGCCATGCGGGTCGCCGGACGCCGCCCCGCCACCCTCGCCCGGCTCTCCCAGGCCATGCACGCCATCAAGGAGCTGGCCGAGGGGCGGACGGTCGAGGTGGACGGCACCGAGATGCACCTGCCGTGGGTCGGCCCCGGCGCCGAACTCCCCATCTGGATGGGCGCGTACGGGCCGAAGGCACTCGCACTGACCGGTCGTCAGGCCGACGGGTTCATCCTCCAGTTGGCCGACCCGTACCTCACCGAGTACATGATCAAGGCGGTGCGGTCCGCCGCGGCCGAGGCCGGCCGGGACCCGGACGCCGTCACCATCTGCGTCGCCGCCCCCGCCTACGTGACCGCCGACGACTCGCCCGCCGCGCTCGCCCACGCCCGGGAGCAGTGCCGCTGGTTCGGTGGGATGGTCGGCAACCACGTGGCCGACCTGGTCAGCCACTACGGCGCGCACTCCGACCTCGTCCCGGAGGCCCTCACCGACTACATCAAGGGGCGCCAGGGCTACGACTACAGCCACCACGGCCGGGCAGGGAACCCCGACACCGCCTTCGTGCCGGACGAGATCGTCGACCGCTTCTGCCTCATCGGCCCGCCGCAGGCCCAACTCGCCCGCCTGGAGCACCTCCGCTCCCTCGGCGTCGACCAGTTCGCCGTCTACGCCATGCACGACGCCGTCGAGGCCACCATCGACGCCTACGGGACCGACGTCATCCCGCATCTGTCCCGCCAACCCCGGACGTAACGCCATTCGCGCAGAGGGGAGTTGCCCATGGCCGGGTCGAACTCTGACCGGCCGCAGGAGAGTTGCCGTCCGACGGCTACACCGACGACGACCTGCGGCCGGTCCCGGTGGCGCGGCGCACCTGGACCACCTGCAACTTCCCGGCGCTCCGGGTCGGCCTCGGTGCTGTACCTCGTGCTGGGCACGGCCTCGGGCGCCCGGCGGGCGGGTGCGACGGGCGGAAGGGGGTGGGCGGCTGACAAGTGACAGCAAACGGATAACGGCAAACGGATGACAGCGAACAGATAACAGATAACAGATTTCGAAATCTATTATCTGTTCGCTGTCGCTTGTCCGCTGCCGTTTGCCCGCTGTCATCCGCCGGCCGCTGCCCGGTCGACGGCCGCCAGCACCTTCGCCGTGCCGTCCTCGGCCGCGAGCGTGGCCGCCGCCGCCCGGGCCTGGTCGCGGTAGCGGGGGTCGTCGAGGGCTTGGCGGATGGCGGCGGCGAGGCGTGTGGCGGTGAGGGTGCGCAGCGGTACCGGCCCGGGGGAGACGCCGAGGCGGGTGAGCCGGTCGGACCAGAACGGGGCGTCGAGCTGTGCGGGTACCGGGACGGCTGGCGTGCCGCAGCGCAGGGTGGCGGCGGTCGTGCCGGCTCCGGCGTGGTGGATCACGGCGGCCATGCGGGGGAACAGCCAGTCGTGCGGGGCGTCGCCGATGGTCAGGACGTCCTCCGCCTCGCCGGCGGCGAGGTCGCTCCAGCCCGACTGCAGGACGGCCCGGACCCGGGCGGCGCGGACCGCGGCGACCACCGTCGCGGTGAGCCTTCCGGGGTCGGGGACGACCAGGCTGCCGAAGCCGACGAAGACCGGCGGCGGTCCGGCGGCGAGGAAGTCGAGCAGTCGGGCCGGGGGCCGCCAGCCCGGATCCCGTACCGGCCACCAGTAACCGGCCACGTCCAGCCCCGGGCGCCAGTCGGCGGGTCGCGGGACGACGGCAGGCGAAAACCCGTGCAGGACGGGGTACTTGCGCCTGGCACGGCTGGCGTCGAGCGGCGGCAGGCCGAGGCGGCGCCGCAGCCCGCGTGCGGCGGGGGCGAAGAGCTGGTCGGTCGCGACCTGGACGGCATGCCCCGCGAGCAGGTTGCCCGGGCGGCCGAGTGAGCGGGCACCGGTGACGGCGGGCGCGAACTCCCGCGTGGGGGAGAGCGGTTGGAGGTGCAGGCCGATGCTGGGAATGCCTGCGGCCTCGGCTGCGACCTGGCCGAGCGGGCTGGTGGTGCTGGTGGTGAGCAGCAGGTCGGTGCCGAGTGCCGTGGCGTCGGCGATGCCGTCGGCGAGCTCCGGCATGAACTTCCGCCCCAGCTGCAGCAGTTGCAGGACGGCTAGCGGTCCGGTGCCGGCCTGGAGCAGGCGCCGCCCCTCGGCGGAGGCGAGTTCGGCGCGCGGGTCGACCGGCAGCGGGCGGAACTCCAGCCCTGCGGTCCGCACCGAGGCGGCGAAAGTGGCGTGGGTCGCGACGGCCACCTGATGGCCGGCCGCCTGGAGGCGGGCGCCGAGCCCGGTGAACGGGGCCACGTCGCCCCGGGATCCGGCGGTGGCGATCAGGATGCGCATGGCCGCAGTATCCCGGCTCGGGCGCCCCGCCGGGAGGGTGCCTCGCCCGGAGCGGCCCGGTCCGGGGTGGCCGGTTCGGGCCGGTGCTCCCGCGGCGCCGGAACCGGGCGGTGGTGGGCGGCGTCCTTCCTGGCAGAGTGGCGGAACGGGGCCGTCGCGCCGTGGACGGGAGGGACAGATGAGCATCGTCGCGTGGATCGTGCTTGGCCTGCTGGCGGGGGCACTGGCCAAGCTGCTGCTGCCGGGAAAGGACCCGGGCGGCATGATCGTGACAACCCTGATCGGTATCGCCGGTTCCTTCGTCGGCGGTTGGATCGCCTCGCACTTCCTGCACAGGTCGGTGACGGCGCACTTCTTCGACATGGCGACCTGGGTGTCGGCGATCGGCGGCGCCCTGGTGCTGCTGATCATCTACCGGCTGGTGTTCGGCAGCTCCCGACGCTAGCCCGGGCGCCGGGAACCGGCCCCGCGCCGACGCGGACACGGTGTCGCGCAGCCGAGCCGGCCAGGCCCACGGGGCGGCCGGCTCGGCTCAGCGCGTCGCTGCCGACGCCTCCGTGACCCACTCCGGCAGGTCCTCGCGGGCGGCCAGCCAGGCGGTCGGCACCTCGGCGAGGCCGGTACGGGCGGCGACCATCCCGGCGGCGATCGCGCAGGTGGTGTCCATGTCGCCCCAGCCCTCCAGGGCGTGCCAGATCGCCTCGGGCAGTGAGTCCAGGTGCCCGGCGGCGGACCAGAGGGCGAACGGGACGGTGTCCGGGGCGGAGATCATGAACCCGGAGCCGAGCACGTTGGCGGCCTGCCGGACGCTCGTGTGTCCGGGCAGCCGGGCGGCGATCCGCAGACCGGAGCGCACTTCGCTGTCCGGCAGGCGACCGGCCACCTCCGTCAGCAACTCGGCACGGCCGGGCGGGGTTTGGCCCCGGCTGCGGACCGCGAGTGCCGTCGCGAGGGCGACCGCCACCGCGCCTGCGACCGCCTCCGGGTGGAAGTGCGTGGCGAGCGCCTGGAGTTCGGCCTGCCGGGCGACGGCGTCCAGGTCGTCCGCGAACCAGGCGCCCAGTGGGGCGACCCGCATCGCGGCGCCGTTCCCGTACGAGCCCTGACCCTCGAACTGGCGCGAGGTGATGGCGCGCCAGTCCCCGCCGGCGCCGATCTCACGCAGCACCCGGTGCATCGACGGGCCGTACTTGCGCCCGTACTCACGGGCGTACTCCTCGGCGAACTCGCCGGCCAGCGCATCCTGCCGGACCTCGCCCCAGGAGGCCAGGTGGCGGACGAGGACCAGCGCCATCGCGGTGTCGTCGGTCCAGTGCCAGGGCGCCGGGCGGAGCCGGCGGGCGGCCAGCGCGGCGGGTGCCTCGTCGAGCGGGGCCGAGAACCAGCGGTCGCCGAAGGCGTCGCCGAGGGCGAGCCCCTGCAGACTGTCCAGGGCCGGGCGGGCCGGGCGGGCCGGACGGGGCGGAGGGGTTGGACGGGCCGGACGCATGTCGTCCTCCAGGTGAGATCAACCGTGCGCGGCAGTCTGCCGGATGGCCGGGCCCGCGGGCGACCGGGTTTCGCTCCGGTGCCGGCCTGCGCGGCCGTCGGTGCCCGGGTCAGGGGCGCCCGGGGCGTCGGAGGTCCGTCACTTGGCGAGCAGGCCGCCGAGGATGAGCTTCCAGAGGGCCTCGAAACGGTCCTCGATGGTCGGCTCGGACCACGAGGACGCGTACGCCGGGTCGTGGAAGGGGCTGGTGGCGTCGAAGACGGCGCGGGCCGTGGAGAGGATGTGGGCGAGCTTGAACTCCTTCCTCTCCATGCCGTCCTGGACGATCTGGGCGATCTGGGTGACCAGGGTGTCGATGTGCGCCTCGACGATGCCGCTGTTCTCCTTGACCAGCACCATGTAGGTGGCGAACAGCTCCGGGTCGTCCAGCGCCTTCTTCCGCTTGGCCGCGAACAGTGTCACCAGCCAGCGGTGCAGCTGCTCGACGGCCGAGCCGGGCTCGGTCGAGATGAAGGCGAGCTGGTGGTGCGCCTGGTCGAGCCAGCGCTGGGTGACCGCCTCGCGCAGCGCGGCCTTGCTCGGGAAGTGGCGGTAGACGCTGCTGTGGCTGACGCCGAGGATCCGGGCGACGTCCACGACGGTGGCCTTGGCCGGGCCGAACCGCCGGAGGACGTCCTCCGCCGCGATCAGGATCTGCTCGGCGGTGAGTGTGGTGTCCGTGGTCACGGGGAGGTCCGTCCTTAGGGTCGTGCGGTCGAGGGTGGTGCTGCCGTCCCCGGCCGTCGGGCCGGTTCGGGTTGGTCAGTGCTCGCTGTCCAGGTGTGCCATCTGGGCGGCAGCGTAGCGGTCGCCCGCTGCGGAGCCGGCGGGGACGGCCGCCTCGATGGCCGCGAGGTCGGCCGCGGTGAGATTGATGTCCAGCGCGCCCAGCGCTTCGGTGAGGCGGTCGCGGCGGCGGGCGCCGACCAGCGGAACGACGTCCTCCCCGCGCGAGGCGACCCAGGCGATGGCGACCTGGGCGACGCTCGCCCCCTTCGCGGCGGCCACCGCGCGCAGCGCCTCGACGAGCGCGAGGTTGTGGGCCAGGTTGTCGCCCTGGAAGCGCGGGCTGTGGCCACGGAAGTCGGTGCCGGCCAGGGCGCGGCCCTGGTCCCAGTGGCCGCTGAGCAGGCCGCGCGAGAGCACGCCGTAGGCGGTGATTCCGATGCCGAGCTCGCGAGCGGTGGGGAGGATGGCGTCCTCGATCGAGCGGGAGATCAGCGAGTACTCGATCTGCAGGTCGCTGATCGGGTGGACGGCGGCGGCGCGGCGCAGGGTGTCGGCGCCGACCTCCGACAGGCCGATGTGGCGGACGTAGCCGGCCTTCACCAGGTCCGCGATGGCGCCGACGGTCTCCTCGATCGGGACGTTCAGGTCCAGGCGGGCGGGGCGGTAGACGTCGATGTGGTCGGTGCGCAGGCGGCGCAGCGTGTAGGCGAGGGCGGTCTTGGTGGCGGCGGGGCTCGCGTTGTAGCCGAGCCACTGGCCGTCCGGGCCGCGCTGGGCGCCGAACTTCACGCTGATCTGCACGCTCTCGCGGGCGCGGCCGCGCAGGGCCTCGTGGATCAGCAGCTCGTTGTGGCCCATGCCGTAGAAGTCGCCGGTGTCGAGCAGGGTGACCCCGGCGTCGATCGCGGCGTGGATGGTGGCGATGCTCTCGGCCTCGTCGGCCGGGCCGTACATGTCGGACATGCCCATGCAGCCGAGGCCGAGGGTGGAGGTGACCGGTCCGGAGTTGCCGAGGGTGCGCTGTGTGGGGCGGGAGGTCGTGGCCACGGGGACTCCAGGGGTGGGTGCGGCGATGGGTGGGGTGACCCGGAGTCCACTATGGCACGACAGCGAACAGATTTCAAAATCTGTTCGCTGTCGTCTGTTATCTGTTATCTGAAAGCTGTCACCTGTTATCTGTCACCCGCCGACCCGATCGGCCGCCCGGCTGCGGTTCTCGTGCGAGAGGGTGCCTCGTCGGCTGCGGCCTCGCCTGCCGGGGGCTCTGGCGGCGAGGTCGGACCCCAGTCCTCCCGTCCGCCCGGTGCCCGGAGCAGGTAGGCGCGGGCCGGCGGCAGGTTGCGCCACACCGTGCGCTCGCCCAGCCCGTACGTCGCCTCGAACCGCCGCAGCAGTCGCACCACTGCCCGGTGGCGGGCGCTCTGCCGGGGCCCCGAGGACAGGGTGCGAGCCGTCGTCGTGCCGAGGTAGCCGAAGTACGTCAGCTCGCCCCCGGGCAGCAACAGCCGCAGGTAGAGGTCGAGGAGGCGGCGCACCTGGGCCGGCTCGAAGTTGGTGAACGGCAGGCCCGACACGATCACGTCGTACCGCTCGTCCGTCTCGCCGGCCCCGCCCGCTCGGCCCGTCTCGTTGGTCTCGTCCTGGGGCAGTTCCTCCACCCGGCAGGCCGACAGTCGCAGGGCGACGCCTGGGCGTCGTGCGGCCAGCACCGGGTCCTCCCGCAACCGGTCGGCGAAGCGCGGGTTCGCCTCGACGACGTGCAACCGGTCGCCCGGGAGCAGTACTTGGGCCAGCCGGCGGGTCACCACGCCCGTCCCGGCGCCGACTTCCAGCACCGAGATCGGCCGATTCGGGCGGCTCGTGGCCGGAACCGTCAGGGCGTTCACCAGGTCCTCGCCGCTCGGTGCCAGCGCGCCGGTGTCGTGGAAGGTGCGCAGGGCCTCGGCGAGGAACAGCAGGTGGTCCCCGGCGGATCGTGAACTACGCTGCGGGCCAAGGGAGTCGAGGTGGGGGCGGGGGCGGAGCTTTTCGGTGGTCATGCCGTCGACGCTAGGTAGCCTGGCCGCACCCCGAATCGGCCGACGAGCGACGCGTACCCCCGACGAAAGTCGAGGGCACGGGTACCTGGGAGAAGGGGGCGCCCGCCCGCCGCCCGCCCGTAGCATCGAGACGGACGGACGGAGGGACGGGCGACGGACGGACGGAGAGAGCGCGGAGGGAGCCCGATGCGAGAGGACGGGAGCGGCCCGATGCGCACAGGCCTGTTGGGCTGGTACGGCCCGGACCGCCGGCTGTGGAGCGACACCCTGCTGCTGCTCGGCATCCTCGCGCTCACCGCCGAGGAGGGCCTCTCCCAGTGGATCCACGCCGACGAGCCGTTGAGGATGCCCCGGACCGTCATGGCCGCCCTCGCCCCGCTCTCCCTGCTGTTCGCCCGCCGCTACCCGATGGCCTCCGCCGTCCTGCCGGTGCTCACCGGCGGCCTGTTCAACCGCGCCTTTCCCGGACTGTTCAGCGTCTACTACCTCGCCTCCCTCGGCCGGACCGGCCCGGCGGTGGCCGGCGGCGCCCTCATCGCAGTGGTGAGCGCGACCCGAGCCGACTCGCTGGTCGGCTGGGCGGGCACCACCGGATCCCAACTCCTCGTCCAGGCGGCGACCTTGTCCGTCGGCCTGTGGTTGCACGGCCGCCGGGTGCTGATCCGCACCCTGCACGAGCAGGTGGACGTGCTGCGCCGGGAGCGCGAACTGCGCGCCGAACGGGCCCGGGCCGCCGAACGGGCCCGGATCGCCCGGGAGATGCACGACGTGCTCGCCCACCGTCTCAGCCTGCTGGTGCTGCACGCCGGGGTGCTGCGCGACCAGGCCCTCGCCGGCACCGTCGCCGCCGACCCGGACCGGCTCACCCACCGCCTCGAACTGCTACGCACCACCGCCGCCCACTCGCTCGACGACCTGCGCGACGTCCTCGGCGCCCTGCGGGCCGACCCGCCGACAGCACCGGCCGCCGAGGAGGTGCCGGCCGTACCGCCCCGGGCGGAGCGCGTCCAGGCGCCCGCGCTGCGCGATCTCACCGAACTCGTCGGTGAGGCCACTTCGGCCGGGCAGCAGGTCGAACTGGCCCTCGCCGGCGACCCGGAGACCGTCCCCACCACCCACCGGCTGGCCGTGCACCGTCTGGTCCAGGAGGCGCTGACCAACGCCCGCAAGTACGCGCACGCCGCGCCCGTCACCGTCCGGGTCCGTTACGGCGCCCCGGCCACCACCGTCGAGGTCCGCAACGGCCCGGGGGAGGCGTCGCCGAACGGGCCGGGCACCAGCGGCGGGTACGGTCTGGTGGGGCTCACCGAACGGGTCGACGCGCTCGGCGGCCACCTCGACGCGGGACCGGACGGCGGTGGCGGCTTCCGGCTCTCGGCCCGCCTGCCCGCACCGGAGCGCCCGCCGCAGACCGTGCCAGAACCCGTGCCAGGACCAGTGCCTGGGCCCGTCCCAGGACCGGGGCGCGACCCCGGATCCGGGCCTTCCCCGACCCTTGCTCCCTCCCCGACCCCGAAGCCGAAGGACGACGCATGATCCGCACGATGGTGGTCGACGACGACGCGCTGGTGCGGCTCGGTCTCGTCGACCTGCTCGCCCAGGACCCGGCCCTCACCGTGGTCGCCGAGGCCACCGACGGACTGCAGGCCGTCGAACTCGCCCGCAGCCAGCGGATCGACGTGGCGCTCATGGACATCCGGATGCCCCGGCTCGACGGCATCGCCGCCACCAGGCGCCTGCGCGAACTGCCCGACGCCCCGCGCGTGATCGCGCTCACCACTTTCGACCTCGACGAGTACGTGTACCAGGCGCTCGCCGCCGGGGCCGACGGCTTCCTGCTCAAGGACACCCCGCCCGCCGAGATCGCGCGGGCCGTCCACGTCGTCGCCGGCGGCCAGGGGATGCTGCACCCGGCGGCCGCGCGGCGCCTGATCGACCGCTACCACCGCACCGGTGCGCCCCGGTCGGTCGCCGCCCGCAACCGGGTCGCCGGGCTGACGCCGCGCGAGACGGACGTGCTGCGCGAACTCGCCGACGGGCTCTCCAACGCGGAGATCGCGGGCGTCCTCGGGATGCGCGAGAGCACCGTGAAGGCGCACGTCAGCCGGATCCTGACCGGGCTGGGCGTCGGCAATCGGGTCCAGGCCGCGCTGCTCGCGCGCGATGCCGGGCTGGTCGAGGACGGCGCCTGAGTCGGAGCCTGCCAGCGGTGTCCTGAGTCGGCGCCCTGAGTTGGTGCCCTGCAGTTGGTGCCGGGCGGTGCGGGGCAGTGCAGGGCGGTGCCGTCGTGGCTCGTGTGGTCGCTGGTCCTGCCGATGCCCGACGCCCGGTGGTGCGCACGGTGGCGGGTGGGGCGTCATGTCGTCCGGTGTTCACGCGAGTGTTCCCGGGGCGTCGGACCGGGCTCCCCCTGAGCCGGTCGCGTGCTCCCGGTTCGTACCGCGCGCTGAGCCGTTGTCACCCATCCGGCGTGGAAATCCCGCGCCTTGGCGGTTTGCGCTGCCGAACCCGGGCGGCGGGTCCATGGTGGAGATGGGCGCGATCCGGCGACCGCGCCCGCGCGCCGATCCAGGCCCGCGCGCCGCGCGCCCGCCGCTGTTCTCCGACGGGTGTCCGAGGTTGAGGGCCCGGTCCCGGCACGCTGGGAGCAGGGCCACCTCGCAGGAAGCCGAACGGTTCTTCTAGGCTCACATCTCGGCTTCCCTGCGGCGGTCCGGCCCGTTGCGCCCGCCGTCAGGAAGCCGCCGTCCACGGGGCCCCGGGCGGACCGGGGCCACCGGATCGAGCGAGGAGGACGCAATGCCAAGCACGCCGCCCAGCCGTTCCACCGCACTTGGGCCAGACGGTCCGTTCCGAAGGGCCGGGCACCATCCCGGTCGATCGGCGCGGTCCAGCCGGGCCTGGCAGCCGGGTTGGGGTGGTCGGCCGGTCCGGCCGCTGAATACCGGCAGCGGCCGCGGAGGCGAACGTTGAGTCCCCAGATCGTCGGGTCGCCCGCCGCGCCGAGTGCCGCCGCCGCCCCCGACGGTGACTCCGCCCCCGCGCCCGCCCCTGCCTCGGACCGCGCCCCCGTCGACCTCCCGGCCGCTGCTGACGGTGAGGCCCTCACCGCTACCGCTACCGCTACCACCAGCGCTACCACCACCGCTCATGCCACGGCCACGGCCACAGCCTCGGCCACCGCTGCCGCGACCGCCGCGCTCCCCGGCCTGCCGCAGGCCCTCAGTACCCGCGCCCGTACGCTGGCCGGGGCCGTCCGGCGCCGGTGCACGGACCTGGCCCGGATCGAGTCACCCAGCGGAGACGTACCCAGACTCGACGCTCTCGCCGAGGAGTTGAGCGCCGGGTTCAGCGCCACGGGTGCCACCGCGCGACGCGAGCCCGGGCCGGCCGGCGACCACCTCGTCCTGGATTGGGAGGGGCAGGACGAGACCCTGCCGCACCTGTTGATCGTCGGCCACCACGACACCGTCTGGCCGGTCGGCACCCTCGCCGACTGGCCGGTCACCGAGCAGGACGGTCTGCTCAGCGGCCCCGGCGTCGTCGACATGAAGGGCGGACTCGCCATCCTGGAAGGCGCGTTCGCCCTGCTCGCCGACCTCGGGCAGCGGCCGCACCGCGCCGTCCGGCTGGTCGTCGTCTCCGACGAGGAGGTCGGCAGTCCGGACGGACGGCGCCTGGTGGAGCGCCAGTTGCGCGGCGCGGCCGCGGTCCTGGGGCTCGAACCTCCGCACCCCGACGGCCGGTTGAAGACGGCCCGGCGCGGCAGCACCCGGGTCCGGCTCACCGTCACCGGGCGTGAGGCCCACGCGGGCAACGACGCCCACGACGGGGTGTCGGCGGTCGACGAACTCGTCGACCAGCTCGTCGTCGTCCGCGGCCTCGCGGGACAGCCGGGGACGGAGCTCAACGCCGGTCGGATCAGCGGGGGTTCGCGGGCCAACGTGGTCGCGGGCCGGGCCGAGGCCGAGCTCGGCCTGCGGTTCTCCACCGCCGAGGCGCAGCGCCGCACGCTCGACAACCTGGCTCGGCTCACCGCGCTTCGCCCGGGGGCCAGGGTCCGGACCGAGGTGCTGTCCAGCCGCCCGGCGTGGCCCGAGCGCACCGGCAACCCGCTGCTGCGGCACGTTCGTTCACTCGCAGCGGTGCTCGGGCAGCAGCTGGACGGCGGACCGGCGGGCGGTGCGGGGGACACCAACCTGCCGGGCTCGCGCGGGCTGCCGACGCTGGACGGCTTCGGCGCGGTCGGTGCCGGTGCGCATGCCCGGCACGAGCACATTCGGCTCGACCAGCTGGCACCCCGGATCGCCCTGCTGGCCGCGCTCCTCGCCGTACCGCTGCCGAGGCTGCGCGACCGCACGGAGGGTTGAGCGGGCCGCCGACGGTCGGGGGCTATCGGCGAGCAGAGAGCAGAGAGCAGGGAGCAGAGAGCAGGGAGCAGAAAGCAGGGAGCAGGGAGCAGAAAACAGAGAACAGAAGACGGGTGACAAGTAACAGCTAACAGATAACAGCTAACAGATAATGAAATCTGTTAGCTGTTATCTGTTTGTCGCCCGCCCGCCGCCCGCCACCCGCCGCCTGCGCCCACTGCTCACCGCCCGAAACCCCGCCCCTCGCCCGCGTCCCTTGCCATCTCTCCGTCTCGCCGCGCAGAATGGTACCGACCGAACGGTCAGTCGGTTGGCGCCGTGGGCGCCGGCGCGGGACACGAGAGGTGATCGTGGTGACAGCAGAGGTGGCCGAGGCGGTCCCCGCGCAGGCGCAGGAGGACCGGTTCGAGGCGGTCGTCGCCGCCGAGCAGCGGATCGAGCCCAGGGACTGGATGCCCGACGCCTACCGGGCCACGTTGATCCGCCAGATCGCCCAGCACGCCCACTCCGAGATCATCGGCATGCAGCCCGAGGGGAACTGGCTCACCCGCGCCCCCTCGCTGCGCCGC
Organism: Kitasatospora sp. NPDC058478; assembly: GCF_042720345.1. Taxonomy (NCBI): domain Bacteria; kingdom Bacillati; phylum Actinomycetota; class Actinomycetes; order Kitasatosporales; family Streptomycetaceae; genus Kitasatospora; species Kitasatospora sp. NPDC058478. Next base: position 216,780 of record NZ_JBHXML010000001.1, read on the forward strand.
AAGGCGATCCTGCTCGCCAAGGCCCAGGACGAGGCCGGCCACGGCCTCTACCTCTACGCCGCCGCCGAGACCCTGGGTGTCGACCGCGCCGAGCTCACCGAGAAGCTGATCTCCGGCCGGCAGAAGTACTCCTCGATCTTCAACTACCCGACCCTCACCTTCGCCGACGTCGGCGTGATCGGCTGGCTGGTCGACGGCGCCGCGATCTGCAACCAGGTCCCGCTCTGCCGCTGCAGCTACGGCCCGTACGCCCGCGCGATGGTGCGGATCTGCAAGGAGGAGTCGTTCCACCAGCGTCAGGGCTATGAGCTGCTGATGACACTGATGCGTGGTACCGAGGCGCAGCGCCGGATGGTCCAGGACGCGGTGGACCGCTGGTGGTGGCCGTCTCTGATGATGTTCGGGCCCCCGGACGCCGACTCGCCGAACACCGCCCGCTCGATGGCCTGGCGGATCAAGCGGCACACCAACGACGAGCTGCGCCAGCGCTTCGTCGACATGACCGTCCCGCAGGCCGAGCACCTGGGCGTCACGCTCCCGGACCCCGAGCTGCGCTGGAACGAGGAACGCGGCGGCTGGGACTTCGGCGAGCCGGACTGGTCCGAGCTGACCAGGGTCATCCACGGCCAGGGCCCGTGCAACACCCAGCGGGTCGAACGCCGCCGGACGGCGCACGAGGACGGTGCCTGGGTCCGTGAGGCGGCCGTCGCCTACGCGGCCAAGCGCCGCGCCGAACAGTCCTCCGAACCCGTGCTGCCCGAACCCGCGCTGCCCGGAGCCGGACAGTCCGCCGAACCCGGGCAGCCCGGGCGTACGGGCGAGCCCACGGAACAGGAGAACGGAAAGTGACCGAGTCCAAGGCCGGCTGGCCGCTGTACGAGGTGTTCGTGCGCCCCCGACGCGGGCTGAACCACGTCCACGTCGGTTCGCTGCACGCGGCCGACGACCGGATGGCCCTGCTCGCCGCCCGCGACCTCTACACCCGCCGCAACGAGGGCGTCAGCCTCTGGGTGGTCCGCTCGGACGCGATCACCGCCTCCACCCCGGACGAGCGTGACCCGTTCTTCGAGCCCAGCGGGGACAAGGTCTACCGCCACCCGACCTTCTACGACATCCCCGAGGATGTCCCGCACATCTGACGGGGGAACCGCCATGCAGGACCACAGCACGCAGGCCGGCGCCGGCGCCGACCCCGACGACCATGTCTACCTCGGCCTCGCCGAAGCCACGCCCGGCCCCGAGGGCGAGGGCCGCTGGGCGTACGGGACGGGCTTCGCCGACCCGCTGCTCGGCGTGGACACCGCCGTGCCCGCCGGGGTGGACGGCGCGGACCTCGCCGCCTACTGCCTGATGCTCGGCGACGACGCCCTGATCCTCTCCCAGCGCCTGATCGAGTGGTGCACCCGGGCGCCTGAGCTGGAGGAGGAGGTCGCGCTCGCCAACCTGGGCCTCGATCTGCTCGGCCAGGCCCGCCTGCTGCTCACCCGGGCCGGCCAGGCGGACGGCTCCGGCCGCACCGAGGACGACCTGGCGTACTGGCGGGAGGACCACGAGTTCCGCAACGTCCGGTTGGTCGAGGTCCCGAACGGCGACTTCGCCCACTCGGTCGCCCGGCTGCTGCTGTTCGCCACCGCGCGGTGCGCGCTGTACGAGGCGTTGAGCGCGCACCCGGACCCGGTGCTGGCGGCGGTCGCCGCCCGGGGCGTCAAGGAGCTGGCGTACCACCGCGAGTACGCCACCGCCTGGACGCTTCGGCTCGGTGACGGCACGCCGTACTCCTCGGCGCGGATGCAGGCCGGGCTGGACGCGCTCTGGCCGCTGCTGGAGGAACTGTTCACGGCCCACCCGGTGGAGCTGCGGACGGGCGCCGATCCGGCGGCGCTGCGCGAACCGGTGCTGCGCTCGCTCGGCGCCGTGCTCGCCGAGGCCGGGCTGACCGTACCGGACGGGCAGCCGCTGGCCACCGTGCTCGGCCGGGCCGGCCGGGACGGCGTGCACACCGAGGCGCTCGGCCCGCTGCTCGCCGAATTCCAGGTGCTGGCCCGCGCGCACCCGGGGGCGACGTGGTGAGCGCGGCGGTGACGGAGCGCGGGACGGCCTGGGAGGTCGCGGCGGCCGTGCCGGACCCGGAGCTGCCCATGCTGACCCTGGCCGACCTGGGCGTGCTGGCCGAGGTGGAGGTGGACGACGGCGCGGTGACCGCCTGGCTGACCCCGACCTACTCGGGCTGCCCCGCCGTGGCCGAGATGGCCGCCGACGTGGACCGGCGGCTGCGCGCGGCCGGGTACCGGGACGTCCGGGTCCGGCTGCGGTTGGATCCGCCGTGGTCGACCGATCTGATCACGGCCGAGGGCCGCCGCAAACTCGCCGAGGCGGGCATCGCCCCGCCGCGGCCGACCTCCGCCGCCGGCGTGGCCGGCGCGGTCCCGCTCGTGCTCGGTCCCACCCGCACCACCGCCCCCACCGCCACTCTGGCCGGCACTGCCGCAGCCGCTGCCGCAGCCGTTCCCGTGCCCTGCCCGCGCTGCGGCGACGTGGACACGGAGGAGCTGTCCCGCTTCGGTTCCACCGCCTGCAAGGCGCTCTGGCGCTGCCGAGCCTGCCGGGAGCCGTTCGAACGCGTCAAGGAGATCTGAATGCCCGCCGCTTCGCACGCCGCGTCCCAGGCCGACGCCGCCGCGCACGCTGACGCCGACGCCCCCGCTGACGCCCCCGCTGAGGCCGCGGTCTCCACGGTGCGCCCCGCCCGCCGCCCGACCTTCCACCGGCTGCGGATCGAGCGGGTCGAGCGGATCTGCGACGACGCCGTGGCGGTGACCTTCGCGGTGCCGGACGGGCTCGCGGCGGACTTCGCCTTCCGGCCGGGGCAGACCCTGACGCTGCGCAAGGTGGTGGACGGCGTCGACGAGCGCCGCTCGTACTCGATCTGCGCCCCCGTCGGCGGGCCGCTGCGGATCGCCGTCCGGGAGGTGCCCGGCGGGCTGTTCTCCCGGTGGCTGGTGCGGGACGCGGGGCCGGGCGAGGAGGTGGACGTGCTGACGCCGTCGGGCCTGTTCACCCCCGACCTCGGCGTTCCGGCCGAGCACGTGCTGCTCGCGGCCGGTTCCGGCATCACCCCGATGCTGTCGATCGCCGCGTCCGTCCTGGCCGCCGACCGCAGCTCCACCGTCACCCTGCTGTACGGCAACCGGCGCAGCGACACCGTGATGTTCGCGGACGAGCTGGCCGACCTGAAGGACCGCTACCTCGGCCGCTTCCAGCTGGTCCACGTCCTGTCCCGGGAGACCCGTGACGCGGAACTGCTCAGCGGGCGGCTGGACCCGGAGCGGGTGCGGGCGCTGCTGGCGGCGCTGGTGGATGTCGGGAGCGTCGGGCACTGGTGGCTGTGCGGCCCGTTCGGGATGGTCGTCGGGGCGAAGGAACTGCTCGCCGGGCTGGGCGTGCCGGGCGAGCTCGTGCACCAGGAACTGTTCCACGCCGAGGACGAGCCGGTGTCCGAGCGCCCGGAGGACCGGGACGGCGCGGCGGGAGCGGCCGACGGCCCGCACAGCGAGGTCACCGTCGTCCTGGACGGGCGCGGCAGCACGCTCTCCCTGCCGTGCGACCGCTCGATCCTGGACGGAGCCCAGCGCTCCCGCCCCGACCTGCCGTTCGCCTGCAAGGGCGGGGTCTGCGGCACCTGCCGCGCGCTGGTCACCGAGGGCGAGGTCGAGATGCGGCGCAACTTCGCGCTGGAGGAGAAGGAGCTGGCTGCCGGCTACGTCCTCACCTGCCAGGCCCGCCCGCTCACCGACCGGGTGACGGTCGACTACGACCGCTGAGCGGTCGGCCGCCGCACCCTTCCTCTCCTGCTTCCCCTCCAGACTGCTTCAGACCACGGCTGGGGCGGGCAGCCTGGCCGGGTCGCCGAGCAGGTGGACGAGGTCGCTGACGGCGGCGCGGCCGGCCCGGTTGGCGCCGATGGTGCTGGCGGACGGGCCGTAGCCGACCAGGTGGACGCGCGGGTCGGCGGTGGCGCGGGTGCCGGTGAGCGCGATGCCGCCGCCGGGGGAGCGCAGCCCGAGCGGGGCCAGGTGGCCGACCTCCGGGCGGAAGCCGGTGGCCCACACGATCGCGTCCACCGTCAGCTCCTCCTCCCCCCAGGCGACGCCGTGCTCGGTGAGCCGGTCGAACATCGGGCGGCGGTGCAGCGCGCCCAGTTCCTCGGCACGCCGGTAGGCGACCGACGGGCCGAGCCCGGTGACGCTCACCACGCTGCGCACCGGCAGGCCCTGCCGGACCCGTTCCTCGACCTTGGCGACCACCGCGCGCCCGTACTCGGGGGTGAACGGCCCCTCGTGGTACACGGGCGGGGTCCGGGTGACCCAGACCGTTTCGCCGACCGCCGCCACCTCGGACAGCACCTGGATCGCCGAAGCGCCCCCGCCCACCACCAGGACGCGCCGGCCGGCGAACTCCCCGGGGCCGCGGTAGTCGGCGTAGTGCAGTTGGCGACCGGCGAAGTGGCCCGGGTAGTGGGGCAGGAAGGGGCGGGTCCAGGTGCCGGTGGCGTTGATCAGCGCGCGGGTGGACCAGGTGCCGTGGTCGGTCTCGACCAGCAGCCGGGAGTCCGGGCGGTCCGACTCGGCGCGCACCGCGCGAACCGCGACGGGGCGTACGACCGGGAGCGCGTGCCGGGCCTCGTACGCCGCAAAGTACCCCGGCACGACCTCGCGCGCCGGGGCCTCGGGGTCGGGCGCGGGGAGTTCGGCGTCCGGAAGGTCGTGGAAACCGTGCACGGTGGCCATCCGCAGGGACGGTGAGCGGTGCGCCCAGGCGCCGCCCGGCGCGGGGTTGGCGTCGAGCACGACGAAGCCGCCGTCGGCGTCCGCCCGGTAGGGGGCGAAGCCGCGGCGGCTGAGGTGGTAGGCGGCGGACAGTCCGGCCTGTCCGGCGCCCACCACCAGGACGTCCACCACCTGGATGTCCACTACCTCGATGTCCACTACCAGGGCGTCCGCGTGCCGCTGCCCGCCATTGGTTGCACCGTAAACAGTCACGCCGGTGAAACATCGGGGGTGCGGCGGGTGTTCCCGCCGCGTCTGCGGGTGCTCGCGGTCCCGGGGTGCTTACGGTCCCGGGGTGCTTGCCCGTCCCGCCGCGTGGCGCCCCGCGCGGGCGCCGGGTCAGCTCGGGCGCCGGGTCAGGCGGCTGGGGAGATCACCGCGGCCGTGCCGTAGGCACAGACCTCGGTGCCGACGTCCGCCGCCTCCGTCACGTCGAAGCGCATCATCAGCACCGCGTTTCCGCCGCGCGCCTTGGTCTGCTCGATCAGCCGCTGCATCGCCTCGTTGCGGCTCTCGACCAGGGTCTTCGTCAGGCCCCGCAGCTCGCCGCCGATCAGCGACTTCAGTCCGGCGCCGATCTGGCTGCCGATGTGGCGGCTGCGCACGGTCAGCCCGAAGACCTCGCCGATCACATGATCGACCCGGAAGCCGGGGATGTCGTTGGTGGTTACGACCAGGACGTCGGCGTTCGGGCCCTGCCCGCCGCCGTACTCGTTGATGTCAGCCATGGGCCCATCCTGCCCTGTCGTACGTCCGAGTGATCGAGGCGGGGCCGGGCGATGGCCGAGAAGGGGTCCAGAAGCTGGTTCAGACCGGTGATCGGGCGGCCGAAAGGCCGTACCGTAGCCCCATGGGCGAGCGAAGCGATCATCCACAGGGGCCGGGCGCGGCGGAGGACTCCGGCGCGCAGGAGATCGAGGCGACGGTGGTGCTGGGCCTGCGGATCACCGACTGGCCGGCGCTGCGCGCCGCCGCGGTCAGGGCCGTCGAGGAGCTGGTGTTCGAGGGCATCGACCCGGCCGGCCAGCGCCGTGAGCTGCTGCGCGAGGTCTCCGAGGACGCCAACGCGGCGCTCGGCGCACTGCTGCACCCGGACCGGCTGGTGGCCGCGATCCCCGGGGTCGAGGCGATCGGCGGCACGCTGGAGATCAGCGTCACCGAGGACTTCGCGCCGGACTTCGCCGAGCTGTTCCCGCTGGAGGGCGATGAGGACGAGGACGGCGGCGCCGGCGCGGACTGGACCCTCACCCCGCGCACCGCCTGCCTCCTGCACGCCCAGCTGATCGGCCTGGCCGACGCCGCCTACGACGACTTCGACGAGCACGGTGACGACCCGGTCGTCGACGGCGAGGACGCCGACTGGTCGCTCTACGCCCGCCTGCCCCAGCGCACCTGGCGGCTGCACCGGAACTGGCGCCGCGCCATGGCCCGGGCCCTCGACGACCTGGCCGACGACCTCGCGCTCGGTGAATGGCCGCTGCCGCGCTGTCTGGCCGAGGACATCGGGCTGCGGATGGCCCTGGTGGACGCCCGGGCCCTGCTCGGCGCGCAGCCCGAGTCGGTGGCCGACATGATGGGCGACCTGCCGGCCGACCTGTACGACTACGACTGGGACGGCTGCCACGACGAACTGTTCGGCGTCTACGGACCGGACGACGGCGATCCGGAGCTGGGCGCCGAGCAGCGCACCGAAGTGCTGTTGGCGGCCACGCACCCGGAGGGCTGGTTCCTGACGTACGAGGACGCGGAGGCGCGGGACCCGCAGCGCGGCTACCGGCGCTGACCGGCCGCCGGGCTGGTCCGGTTTTCGGGCCGGGTTGGGGTGGTTCGAAAGGCTTTTCGGGCGCCGCGACGGGTGGGCGACTAGGCTGCGGGCATGTCCGATACGTCTGATGTGCGTGCGGGTCCGGCAGGCGGGGACGACCAGGTGTTCACCCGGATCGCGCTCGGACTGGACGGCGTCCAGGCCGCCCAGCACGGGCGGACGGCCGAGGCGCGGGCCAGCTTCGAGGCGCTCTGGGCGGCGCTCGGCGAGCGGGGCGACGTCTTCCACCGCTGCGTCCTCGCCCACTACCTGGCCGACCTGCAGGACGATCCGCAGGACGAGCTGGAGTGGGACCGGCGGGCGCTGGCCGCCGCCGACTCGCTGACCGCCGAGCGCGCCCAGACTTACGAGTCCGCCCTCCAGATGCGCGCGTTCTACCCCTCACTGCACCTCAACCTGGCCTCGGACCACCTCAAGCTCGGCGAGCCCGACCTCGCGCGCGAGCAGTTGGAGCGCACCGTGCGCAGCCTGGACGCGCTCCCCGAGGACGCCTACAGCGCGAGCATCCGGTCGGCCGTCGACGAACTGCGGCAGCGGCTGCGCTGAGCGGGGGTGTGCGGGGGTGTGCAGGGGCGGGGGTTGGCAGGGACAGGGGCGTACGGGCCCCCGGCACCGCGTGATCACCGGGGTGGCGGGGCTGGCATGCTGGACGGGTGACTTCTCCGTTCGACACCCCTGCTCCCGCTTCCGCTTCAGCTTCCGATTCCGCTCCGGCGCCCGTTTCCGCTGCCGACGGCTCCCCGGCCCCGGCGGACCGTGACGCGCGGCCGCAGTACGTGCTGCCGCTGCTCGTCCGGCTGGAGAAGGCCACGCCGCCCGGGCGGACCGACGCGCTGGAGACCTCGGCCCGGGCGGTGCTCACCCTGCTGTCCGACTCGCGGGTGACCGACGCGGACGGCGAGTGGGCGGAGCGGGTCGAGGCCTGGGAGGACGCCCGGATCCGCAAGGTGGTCCGGCGGGCCCGGGGCGGGGAGTGGCGCCGGGCGGGCGAACTGCCGGGGATCACGGTGAGCGGACGGGAGGCCGAGGTGCGGGTGTTCCCGCCGGTGCCGTTGGACGGCTGGCCGAAGGACCTCGCCAAGCTCCAGGTCTCCGGGACGGACCTGGAGGAGACCGCCGAGGTCGGCGCCCCTGAGCCCGGGTTGCCGGTGCTGTGGCTCAACCCGGAGCTGGAGATGAGCGCGGGCAAGACGATGGCGCAGACCGGCCACGCCGCCCAGCTGGCCTGGTGGCGGCTGGACGAGGCGCAGCGCAAGGAGTGGGCCGAGGCCGGATTCGCGCTCGCGGTGCGGACGGCCCCGGCGGAGACGTGGGAGGCGCTGGTCGCCAGCGGTCTGCCGCTGGTCCGGGACGCGGGCTTCACCGAGATCGCCCCCGGGCTAACTGTTGCACTCGAAGGCGGCACGCGCTACTGCCCCACCCCGCGCCTACGACGCCCGTGAGCGCACCACGCTGAACCCGACACGGCAGGGTAGCGGGTGAGGAGCTTCACCGTGCGCCGTGGTCCGGTTACGTGAGTGAGCGTCCTCACGCCGCAGGAGCTCCGCGTCGCCCCGCCTCGCGGGCCAGGGGCTCACCAACAAGGAGATCGCCGCGCAGCTTCTGATCAGCCCGCGCACCGTCGGACACCATCTGGCCGACGTCTTCCCCGAAATCGGCATCGCTTCGCGCACCGACCTCGCCCGGGTCGACTTCGAGGACGGCCTCAAGCTGACCGGCTGACCGGCACGGCGTCCTGGCCTGCGGTGGCCGGCTCCCGCATGGGGACGTACCGAGGCGGCGGATCGCGGACCGCGCGATCGCCGGGGCGTCCGTCTCCCCGCCGGCTCCGCAGGGTCCGGGAGTTAGGGTTACCTGGTTACAAGATCGAACATGGGGGTGGGGACATGCTGGTCATGGGGGGAAGGCTGCCGGGGAGGGCTGCGGAGCTCCAGGTGCTGGCCGAGGCCGTCGGGGCGGCAGGTGTGGGGCGCGGCAGGGTGATCGTGCTCTCGGGCGAGGCCGGCATCGGCAAGACGACGTTGCTGCGGTACGCCGGTGATCTCGGCCGCGCCGCTGGGATGTGCGTGCTCCGGGCCAACGCCAGTGTGCTGGAGCGTGAGTTCGCCTTCGGTGTTGCACGGCAGCTGCTTCCGGATCTCGACGGGGCCGTACTGAAGGCGAGGGTCGAGGATCCGTTCGAGGCGGTCCAGGCTCTTTTCTCGGGGATCAGGGAGATCGCCTCGGCCGGGCCGGCCCTGCTGGTGGTCGACGACCTGCAATGGGCCGACGCGGCCTCGCTGCGTTTCCTCAACTACGTCGCGACACGGATCGGCACGCTGCCGGTCACGGTGCTGGCCGGGCGCCGCCTGGACGACACGGAGGGCGAGCCGCTGGTCGCCGAACTGACCGCGCGTGCGGACCAGGTGTGGGTGGCGCCCCTGGATGTGGGCGACGTCGCGGAACTGGCCGGACGGGCGTTCGGCCAGGAGGTGGACGACGGTTTCGCTCGGGCCTGCCACGCGGCGGGCGGCGGCAACCCGTTCCTGGTCACCCAGGCGCTGGCCGTGCTCCAGGAACGCGGTGTACGCCCGACGGGGGACGCGATCCCGGACGTGACGAGCGCGACCTCGCAGGCCGTCGTCGACTGCACCGCGTCCCGCCTGCGGACCGTGGACGGCGCCCTGGAACTGGCGCAGGCGCTGACGGTGACCGGGGACCACGGCAGTCTCGAACTGGCCGTCGAGGTGGCCGGGCTGACGACGGACCGGGCGGCGTCGGCGCTGGACGCGCTGCTGCGCGGCCGCATGGTGAAGTACGAGCAGGACGAGATCGTCTTCGTACACTCCATCATCGCCTCGGCGGTGGCCGCCACGCTCAATCCGCTGCGCACCCGTGCCTTGCACGTCACAGCGGCCGAGTTCTGCCACCGGCACTTCCTCAGCACCGAGCGGATCGCCGCCCACCTGCTCCAGGCCGGGCCGCCCCGCGAGGACTGGCAGGTCGACGTGCTGACCGAGGCGGCGGAGGGCAGCCACCGGGTGGGGGCGTTCGAGTCGGCCGCCACGCTGCTGAGGCACGCGCTGAGCGCGCCCCGCCTGCCGGACGGCCGGCGACTGCGCCTGCGGGCCGGGCTCGGCGCCGCCCTGATCGTCGACGACACGGCCGCGGCGCGGGAGACGCTGGCCGAACTGCTGCCGCTGACCAGCGGTGACCTGTACGCCCAGGTGGCCTCCGACCTGCTCCTCGCTACCTTGAACACACAAGGATTCAGCGCGGGAACGACGGTGGTGGGCGCCGTCATCGACACGGTGGCCGGGCACGATCTGGCCGCGGTTCTTCCACTGATCGCCCGCTCGATGGGCGCCGGCTGGCTGTCCGACAGCCCGGTGCGCGCGGTCCTGGACCAGGTGGAGACCGTGGCCGACGCCCATCCGCACGGCCTGGCGATCGTGTGTGCGGCCCGCGCCCAGCTCGCCGGGGAGATCGCCTCGGACGCCGAGGCCGGCGCCGTTCAGGCGGCCAGGGCACTGGACCTCTTCTGGGGCGCGGGGGAACCCGAAGCGGCCGACATGCACATCCAGTACGGAGCGATCCAGGGGCTGCTGACAGCCGAACGCTTCGACGACGTTCTGGCCTGGACGGCCAGGGCGGAGGAGCTGGCGGCTCGCCGGGGCTGGCCGGTCGTGTTGCGGGGCACGGCCTGGGTCCGGTTCATGTGCGCCTTGCTGGCCGGCCACACCGACGACGCGTTGGCCGCGGCCCGGGTCGTCGAGGGGCCCCCTGCCACTCCCGGGAGCGGGAGACCTATCTTCCATGTGGGCGGGTTCGTCGCGGGCGCGCTGCTCGCGGCGGGCCGCCTCGACGAGGCGGAGGAGGCGCTGGGGGCGCTGGCCTCCGGTGAACTCCGCTCGACGGACCAGTTCGTGGTGGCGGGTACGCGTGCGGGTCTGCGACTGGCCCAGAACCGGTGGGAGGAGGCGCTCGCGGACGCCCTCATGTGCGGGCGGCTGCTGCCTGCGCCGGTGGACAACCCGCTGGTCCTCCCCTGGCGGTCCCTCGGAGCGCTCGCCGCACACGGGCTGGGCGACGTGGAGCAGGCCCGCCGACTGGCCGACGACGAGTTGCGGCCGGCCCGCCGGTGGGGCACCCCGCACACGCTGGGCGTCGCGCTGTCCGCGGCCGGGATCGTCCACGGGGACACGGCCCTGCTGCGCGAGGCCGTCGACCTCACCCGGGGCACCCCCGCCCGGTCGGCACTGGTGCGGGCCCTGCTGGCGCTCGACGAGCCGGACGGACTGGCCGAGGCACTGCGGATCGCGGAACAGTACGGGATGGGTCTGTTCGTGCCCGCCCTCCGCGAGGCGCTGCGCGCCCACGGAAGGCGCCCCGGCACCAGGCCGGCGACCGCCCTGACCCGCGGCGAACAGGCCGTCGCCGACCTGGCGGCCCGAGGACTGACGAACGCGGCGATCAGCGGCCGGCTGCATCTGGCGCCGCGCACGGTCGAGCAGCACCTGACGCGCACCTACCGCAAGCTGGGAATCGCCGGGCGCACGGAGCTGGCGTCCGCGCTGCGGACCGCCCAGCGCCGCTGAACACGAAGCCTCCACTGGTCCGTTCCGGAACCCCGGACCGGCCCTACGGCGTCGCGCTCCCGGCGACCTGCGGCGAGAGCCCTTCAGCGACACGCAGCCCGTCGCTGAAGGGCGCGGGACGCCCGGTTCCCGGATCGAGGTTGACGATGGCCCGGTGGCCTTCGGCGTGCACCGCCGACCGGTCGGGCGACAGGATCCGGTAGCCGTGCACGCAACTGGTCCTTCCCATGCGCTCGATCCAGAAGTGCACGACCGGCGCACAGACTCCCGTGATCGGCCGATGGAAGGTCGTCCTGACCTCGCGGACGGCCACGAGGACGTCGGGGAAGGCCGAGACCGCCGCGTCGGGAGCCCAGCCAAGCCGCAGCCAGTGTGCGTGGATCGCCCGTTCGACGAGTGCCGCGTAGCGGGAGTTGTGCAGCACCCCCATGGGGTCCAGGTCGTCGAAGTGCACCGAGAGCTGCTCGTAGTGTCCGGGGTCCTTCATTCGGTTCTCCAGGCAGGGACGGTGGATGGCCATCGACAGGTTAGGCGGGGACGGAGCGGCCCGGCACCGTGCGCCGCCCGTCGCCGCCGAATACGCGGTCCGCCGCGCAAAGTACGCGGTATCCCCGGCCCGGTTGACGGTTACCGCAGGTCAGCACGGGGTTCTAGCGTCTTCCCATGTCCAAGATCATCACAGCCGCCATTCCGGCGCACGGCCACACCGGACCGCTGCTCGCCATCACCGCCGACCTGGTCGCGCGCGGCCACGAGGTGGTGTTCCTCGGCGGCGCACGGTACGGCAAGGCCGCCGAGGCGGCGGGCGCGCGGTTCGTCGCGCTGCCCGCCGAGTCCGACTTCGACGACCGCGACCTGGGCGCCGCCTTCCCCGGGCGGGACGGGACCACGCCGGGTCCGGAACGCGTCGCGTTCGACATGAAGAACGTCTTCCTGGACCCGATGCCCGGTCAGTACCGCACCCTGAACAGGCTGCTGTCGGAATTCCCCGCCGTCGCGGTCATCGCCGACTCCGGCTTCGTGGGGGCCCAGGCCCTGGCCATGGCGCTGCCGGCGGACCGGCGGCCGACGGTCGTCAGCATCGGGACCGGCGTCCCGCTGCTGCAGAGCGTGGACACCGCCCCGTTCGGCCTCGGACTGCCGCCGGTTCCGGGCGAGGAGGGACGCGCCCGGAACGCGGCGCTCAACGCCGAGGTGGCCACGCTCATGGAGCCGCTCACGCGCTATGCGGCGGAACTCTTCGCCACGGTGGACGCACCCCTCCCGGACGGCCCCTTCGGCCACGTCCTCGCCACCGTCGCCGACCACTTCCTCCTGCTGACAGTGCCCGGGCTCGAGTACCCGCGCACCGACGCCCCGCCGACCCTGCGTCTCATCGGGGCGCTCCCGGCGCCCGCGGGCGACGAAACCGAACTGCCCGGCTGGTGGGACGACCTGACGCAGGACCGGCCGGTGGTCGTCGTCACCCAGGGCACCGTGGCCAACGACGACCTGGACGAACTGATCGCCCCCACCGTACGGGCCCTGGCCGGCCAGGACGTCCTGGTGATCGCGGCCACCGCCCGCCCGGACGGCCCCCGGATCCTGACCGGCCTGCTCGGCGAACTGCCCGAGAACACCCGCGCAAGCGGCTACGTGCCCTTCGAGCTGCTGCTGCCGCACGCCGACGTCCTGGTCACCAACGGCGGCTACGGCGGGGTGCACACCGCGCTCCGCCACGCCGTCCCCCTGGTCGTGGCAGGCGCATCCGAGGACAAGCCCGAGGTGGCCGCGCGAGTGCAGTGGAGCGGAGCCGGCATCGATCTGCGCACCGGACGCCCGACGGAGACCGCGATCACCGAGGCGGTCACCGCGGTCCTGGGCGACCCCCGCTTCGGGGAGAAGGCCCGTGCCCTGCACGACGAACTCAGCCTGCACCGCCCGCTCGACGTGATCGCCCACCTGGTCGACGGGCTCAACTGAGAGGCACCGCGCACACCGGCGGGGAAGGCCCTCACCGAGCCCGCCGCCGACCGGCCCGCCGTCCTCAGCATCGGCATCTGCCCGTTCGGCGTGCCGAGCCTCGACACCGATTTTTGCAAGGAAAGGAAACCTGTTGAAGACCTATACAGGCGCAGGCAGGGCTGCGGTGGTTGCCGCGGCGGCTGTCGTGGCCATGTTCGCCGTGGTTCCGGACGCCTCGGCCGGCACCGGCTGGGGGAAGCCGATCGAGGCGGTCGCGTCGCCGGGCAAGTGCCTGGACGTGCGGAACGGGAGTCTGGACAACGGCACATCCGTGGAGATCTGGGACTGCACCGGCGGCTGGAACCAGAAGTGGGACGTCGACTTCCCGGACGGCCGGATCAAGGTGTCGGGGACGTCGAAGTGCCTCGACCTGCCCGCAGGCAACAGCTACAACGGCGCAAAGCTTGAGATCTGGGACTGCAACGGGGGATCCAACCAGCAGTGGAACGTGTCGCTGCGCCAGTTCGGCAGGGACAACACGGACTACTGGATGTCGAACCGGAGCGACCAGGGCGAGCGGCGATGCGCCGACAAGACCGACGGCGGGTCATGGAACGGGAACCCCGTCCAGGTGTGGGACTGCGACAACAACAACCTGAACCAGGGCTGGAGGATCCGGTGAAGCCCGCTGTGCTCATGTCCAAGGCCGGGGCCGTCGCCGCCTGCGCCGCGATCGCCACCCTCGGGCTGGGCACCGTGGCCTCCGCCGCTCCGCCGCCCGGCGAATTCCCGGTGGAGGTGCGGCTGTCCGGTACCACCAAGTGCCTCGACATCCCCGGCAACAACCCCTACAACGGCGCCCCGGTCACGCTCTACGACTGCAACGGCACCTCCGCCCAGACCTGGATGCTCTCCTCACTCGACTCGAACTCCACCTCGTTCGCACTCAAGAACTGGGGCAAGTGCCTCGACATCCCCTGGGCCAACAGCTACAACGGCGCGCAGCTGCAGATCGTGGACTGCGGCTACAGCACGGCCCAGCAGTTCTCCAGCCACGCCCTGGGCTCGGCCGACAGCATCCGCAACTCCATCGACGATGCCACCAGGTGTGTCGACGACCCGCGCGGCGGCCTGGACAACGGCAACCGGATCGAGCTCTGGGACTGCAACGGCGGCTGGAACCAGAAGTGGGAGATCCGCCGCCGCTGACGGTCCTCCGTCGTTTCCCTCCCGGCCCCGGCGCGTCTCCTCGCCGCGCCGGGGCCGTGGCATGCAAGAAGCAAGAAGCAAGAAGCAAGAAGCAAGAAAGGAACACTGGTGAAACGTCACCAGCCCGTAATCCGGCACGGGTGGCACCGACTCGCCACCGTGCTCACCGCGGTCATCGCCATGGCGGGTGTCCTCACCGCCGTCAGCCCGAACCAAGCCTGGGCGAGCGGTGACGACCCGGCCTACAAGTCGCTGAAGAAGGCGAACAATCCGGACTGGATGAAGGACCTCGGCGACGACACCCCGCTCGGCTGGCTGTCCGTGCCCGGCACACACGAGTCGATGTCGATCCGCGGTGGTGACAGCACCTACACGCAGGAGGACTTCGGCGCCAGCGCCAAGACGCTGGCCGCCCAGCTCCAGGCCGGCATCAGGGCGATCGACATCCGGGTGCGGGTGATCGGCGGCGGGTTCACGATCCACCACGGTGTCGTGTACCAGGAGGCGAACTTCGCCGACGCCCTCAAGGTGCTGGGCGACTTCCTGTCGTCCCATCCGAGCGAGACGGTCCTGATGCACTTGCGGGCCGAGTGCGACAACAGCAGCAGTGCCATCACCGACTGCAACGACAAGCCGAAGAGCACGAGTAGCGAGGACCGCGTCAACGTCTTCCGCAAGTACCTGGCCGATGACCCGAACGGAAAGTACTTCTGGGGTCCGTCGGTCAGCGGGAACGGGCAAGCCGATGTGCCGAACCTGGGCGAGGTGCGCGGCAAGGTCGTGCTGGAGCGGTTCCGGAGCGTGGGCGACTTCAGCGGCAAGTACGGTCTCACGGGCGGCAGCTACTTCATCCAGGACGACTACACGGTGCCGTCAGTCCTCGACGGCGACATCATCGAGAAGGTCGAGAAGGTCCGAGGCCAGCTCGATGCCGCCGACAAGGATACCGACCCGAAGCACATCTACCTGAACTACACGAGCGGTTCCAGCGCCTTGGCGTATCCCAAGGCCGTGGCGGACCGGGTGAACGCGAAGGTCCTTTCCCCGCTGGGCGCGACGAGGAACCGAACAGGCGAAGTGCTGATGGACTACCCCGGATACGGGATGATCAACACGATCATCGCCGCGAACCGGCCGTGGAAGGACCCCGCGCAGAAGACCGTCTTCGAGGACGACTTCAACGGCCCCGCCGGAGCCGGGCCCGACTCGAAGAACTGGGGGTACGAAACCGGCGGGAACGGGTGGGGCAACAAGGAGCGCCAGTACTACACGGACAGTACCGACAACGCCCGCCTCGACGGTGACGGCAATCTCGTGATCGAGGCCCGCAAGGACAACACCGGCGGTCTGAACTGTCACTACGGCCCCTGCGAGGTGACCTCCGCCCGTCTCGTGGGTGCGGGGAAGGTCAGCGCGAAGTACGGCCGCATCGAGGCGAAGATCAAGGTCCCGGGGGCGAAGGGCGCCTGGCCGGCGTTCTGGATGCTGGGCGACACCATGCCCCAGGCGGGCTGGCCCGGCGCCGGCGAGATCGACATCATGGAGAACATCGGCAACCAGCCCAACCGCCTCATGGGCACCGTGCACGGCCCCGGCTACAGCGCCTCCGGCGGCATCGGCGGCGAGCTGATGAACGACCAGCCCCTCGGCGACGCCTTCCACACCTACCGGGTGGACTGGGGACCGGACCGCCTCACCTGGTTCTTCGACGGCAAGGCCTACCTCAGCGTCGGGCGGGAGGACCTGCGCGGCTACCCGTGGGTGTTCGACCACCCCTTCTACCCGATCCTCAACCTCGCCGTCGGCGGCGACCTCGGCGGCAGCGTCGACCTGGGCGACTTCCCCGCGCAGATGGCCGTGGACTACGTGAAGATCACCGACCTCGGCGGAGCCAACCCGCAGCGCTCGAACCCGCCGACCACCGGCAAGGGCTGGCGGACCTGGCGGCCGGAGGCCCCGGCCGTGGCGATCCGCAGCACCGCCGACAACACCGTCCTGGACGTGCAGTACGGATCGCACGACAAGGGCGCCAAGGTCGTCACCTGGGACTACACCGACGCCGACAACCAGCGCTGGCAGATGCTGCGCCACGCCTGGGACAACGACTTCATGTACCGCAACATCGGCTCCCAACTCGTCCTGGACAAGGACGGCGGCGGAACCGGGGTCCTGCAATGGGAGTTCACCGACGCCAACAACCAGGACTGGGTCTTCGCCGACGCCCCCGGCGGGGCGAAGGGCGAGGTGCAGATCAAGAACGGCGCGAACAGCGGTTGCCTGACCAACAAGGGGCGCGGCAGCCAGGTCACCACCGAAGCGTGCCGCGGCGGGGACCGCAGCCAGGTCTGGATGCTCGACGACGTCCACCGCGGCGGCGACCTGGGCAAGCCGGTGTGGCAGGACTGGAACATGGAAAGCAAGAGCCTGAACATAGAGAACGCGGCCACCGGCGAGGTCCTCGACGTCCCTGGAGGTTCCACGGAGGCCGGCGCCCAGGTCGTGACCTGGGGGGCCAACGGCGGAGGCAACCAGACCTGGAAGATGTACCGGCGCACCACGGAGAACCGGTTCATGTTCACCAACCTCAACTCCTTCCTGGTGCTGGATAAGAACCGCTCCGGCAATCAGGTCGCCCAGTACGACTTCGGCGGGAACGCGAACCAGGAGTGGATCTTCGAGGACGCCGACACCGGCACCGTCTCCATCCACAACGGCATGGGCAACGGGTGCCTGACCAACGCCGGTCACGGGAGCCAGGTACAGGTCCAGCCGTGCACGAGTGGTGACCGCAACCAGATGTGGCGGCTGAGGGAAGTCCCCTGACCATCAGGCGCTCGTGAGGTCCTTGATCTTTTGTGTGACCAGCTCGGCCTGTAGATCGCGACCGGTGCGGTTCGGGTGCAGGACCCAGGCGCATGGAGATCGCGCCGGGTAGCTGCACGGTGATCGCGGACCACCCGGCATTGCGGGGGCGGGGGACTGCTGAGGTCTGAGGTCTGACGTCCGGGAGCCGACAGCTGGCGTCTGGCGTCTGGCGTTTGACGGCAGACGGATAACAGCGAACAGCTGACAGATTTCGAAATCTGCCAGCTGTTCGCTTGGGGCGGCGCGTTCGCGCGGCATGGCTTTCTACCGCGGCATCCAGCGAGCTCGGCCCTGGCTTGGCTCACCCGCCACTGGGTCGTGACCGGGTATGGCGGCGTCCCGACGGTTTGACGACGGAGAGCACGACGTTGGCGACGTACACCGACAGCGCGACGATCGGGATGATCACCAGGTTGTAGCGGGTGAATCCGAGGTGCATGTCCGCGATGGTGCCGGTGGGGTGCTGGTCCACCAGGTGGGCCGCTTCGTGCAGCCGGGCGGTGAGTTCGAAGATCGAGGCGGCGGTGGCGGCCAGGGTGAGCCAGAACTTGACGGCAACCCAGCGGTACCTGAACAGGCGCCAGGGGGTTCCGAGTGCGAGGAGCAGGCCGGTCAGCAGGGAGAGCAGGCTCAGCGGGAGGACCAGCGCGTCGCCGAGGAGCGGCATCGTCCGGTAGGCGCTGCGCAGGGTCTCCGCGCTGTCCGTCAGCAGCCCTGTCGCGCCGAGTGTGAGCAGGCAGAGCATCAGGCCCAGCCAGCTGATCGAGCTGATGATGTGCACGACCACCGCGCTCTTGCGGGCAGTCGGTGAGAGGCGGAAGTTCTTGGGCTGCCGGGTGCCCTGATGGGGCGTTGCCACGGAGGACGCGGCGGGGGTGGTCATACGGGGTCCTTCGGGAGGCGACGGGGGAGGGGGCCTGCGTCAGGCTCTCGTGGCGAGCGCCGTGGTCGCCGGCCTGCGGCTGCGGCCGGCCACCGGCGTCAGAGCATGATGCGCCCGCCGGCCACGTCGATCGTCTGGCCGGTCAGCCAGGACGACGACTCGGACGCGAGGAAGAGCGCGGCGTGAGCGACATCGGCGGGCACTCCTGCGCGGCCCAGCGGGAACTGCCTGACGATCAGCGGGAGCTTTTCGGCGGGTATGCGCCCCTGCTGGCTCTCCGTCATGATGAGGGACGGAGCGAGGCAGTTGACCCGCACGCCGTGCCGGCCCACCTCCTGTGCGACCTGGCGGGTGAACATCAGCACGCCTGCCTTGGCCGCCGCGTAGGAGGCGGCGGCACCGCCGGGAAGCCGCCCGGCGGTGGACGCCATGGTGATGATCGAACCGCCGCCGCGCTCGATCATGCCGGGCAGGAAGGTCTGTACGGCCAGGAAGGTGGTGGTCAGGTTCAGGTCGACCACCGAGTGCCAGTGCTCCAGGCTCATCTGCTCGATCGGCACCGGGTCGCCGCCTCCGCCGACGAACGCGCAGAGCACTTCGATCGGACCGACGGACTGCTCTGCCTGTGCACGCAGCCGTACGAGGTCGGCGGGATCGGTGCAGTCGGCCGTCATCGCGACCGCCGTTCCGCCTGCCGCGCGGATCTCGCCGACCGTCCGGTCGACGGCACTCCGGTCGCGGCCGACGACGGCTGCCTTGACACCGTTGGCGGACAGGGCTTTTGCCGTCTCGGCTCCGATGCCCCGGGAACCTCCGGTGACGAGGGCGGCCTTACCCGCGAGATCGGGATAGGTGGGCAGTGGCGTGGTCATCAGTGTGGCTCCGTGGATTCTCGGTTGACGGTGAGTCGGCCGACGGGCGGCGTGGTCTCGTCAGGCATGGGAGGGGACGGTGGCGTCATCGGCTTCGGCCGGGCGTCGTGCCGGGTCGAGGGCCCTAGCGGCCGGCGCGTCGCCCCGGACTGATCCGCCGATGCGGGCACCTGCCGCCCGTGCCGACCCCAGGAATCCTCGTCGCCGCGCCCGCACGCCGTCGTCGCCCGAGCGGCGACCGTCGGGATACTCCTGCTGACGTAGCATCGCGTCCCGGCAGTACGACGCTGGGCGGAGGCCGAAGTGCCGGGCTCAGAGCAGTTGCTGACACAGAACAAGGGCAGTGCTCTCCCGGCGGCCGAGCCCTTGGCGCGACCCACGGCTGAAGCACCAGGCCCGTGTGAGGGCGGCCGGTGGTCCGGTACCTGCGCGGGCGTACGGCCGAAGCCTTCCTCCGGAGGACGCCCCGGCGCGGCCGGTGCGGTGAACTGAACCGCGCCGGACGTGGGCCTTCCAACCGGCGCCGTCCCTTGCCTGGAGGCTGTCGACCTTGTCGTCCTTCACCTCGCCCCGTCGGTCGTCCGCGGGAGCGCTCAGCGGCATCCTGTACGTGCTCCTCTTCGTGGCCGGCCTCGTCATCAGCGGCATCACCGCGCCCTCCGGGCCGTTCGCCACCCCGTACTCCAGCGACGACGTGGTGCGCAAGTACCTGCTCGCCGATCCGGCGGCGCTGCACCGCTCGCTTCAGGTGGGAGCCCTGTTCCAACTGCTCTCGGCGCTGGCGCTGCTGGCGTTCGTCCCCTGGCTCACAGAGTTCGTGGGCCGCCACGGCACCCCGGTGCGGGCGGGTGTGGTCCGGGCGGCGGGCGGTGCGTCCGGGGTCCTGCTGGTGCTGTCCGCGAGCGTGGGTTGGGTCCTGTCGCTGTTGGGCACCGCCGCGGACCTGTCGGTGTCCCGTGCCCTCATGGACCTCGCCTTCATCACCGGCGCTGCGCCCGCGATCGGCACGCTCGGCGTGGTCCTGTGGCAGGTGTCGCGCACCGCGCTGGTGAGCCGGGCGCTGCCCGCCTGGGTGGCCTGGTCCGGACTGGCCCTGTCCGCCGCGAGCATGTTGTCCCTGCTCTCGCTGGTCGCCGAGCCGGCCACGCTGCTGATCCCGGTCGGACGTTACGTCGGCTTCCTCTGGTTCGTCGCGGTGAGCCTGACGCTGTGGCGTCGGGACGGCGGCACCCCCTCCACGGGCCGGTCGGGTACTACGGTGGGAGTAGCTGCACCCGCACCCGCGAGCTGATGCCCGGGTGCGGCGCGTCGAACTAGCCTTCCGGCATGAACGAGTTACGCCCGCTGTGGAAGCCGCCGTGGAACCGATCCGGTCGGGCGGGCCTGCCCGTGCTCTCGTCTCTGGCCGTCGCCTGCTTCCAAGTGGCGGGCACGGTCGGTGCAGGACAGCGGCAGCCCGACCGCGTCCAGCTCGACGCCCTCGGCTACGTGCTGCTCCTGCTCGGCCCCGCCGCGCTGCTGCTGCGCCGCCGCCACCCGGCGGCGGTCATGGCCGGCACCACAGCGGTCACCATCGGCTACCTGTTCGCCGGGTACCCGTACGGCCCGGTCTTCGTCAGCCTTGGTGTGGCGTTCTTCGTCGCGGTCCAGTGCGGGCAGCGGCGGGCGGCCTGGGCCTGCGGCGGCGCCTTCTACGTCGGTCAGCTGCTGATGAGCTACGCGATTCCGTACGACTGGCTGCGGGCCAGGAGCTGGCAGGCCAACGCCTGGCAGGAGTTGGGCGTCGCGGCGGTGCTGCTGCTCATCGCGACCGGTGCGGAACTGGCCCGGGTCCGCCGCGAGCAGTTCGCCGCCGCCGGAGCCGCCGCGGAGGAGGCACAGCGGCGCCGCGTCGACGAGGAGCGGCTGCGGATGGCCCGCGAGCTGCACGACATCCTGGCGCACAGCATCTCGTTGATCCACGTCCAGGCCGGGGTGGCGCTCGAACTCATCGACACCCGCCCGGAACAGGCCAGAAGCGCCCTGGCGACGATCAAGGCCGCCAGCAAGGAGGCCCTGGGTGAGGTCCGGCAGGTCCTCGGCACGCTGCGCGGACCGGGGGCCACCGCGCCGCGCACTCCCGCCCCCGGCCTGGACCGGCTGGACGAACTGGTCGACCAGGCCGGCCGGGCAGGCCTGACCGTCAGCGTCCGTTCCGAGGGCATCCCCGGGGAGGCGCCGACCGCCGTCCAGCGGGCCGCCTTCCGGATCGTCCAGGAAGCCCTGACCAATGTGATCCGCCACTCCGCGGCCCGGACGGCCACCGTGCTGCTCTCCCGGACGGCCGACGGCCTCACCGTGCAGATCGACGACCCGGGCCCGGTGGGCGGCGGCGACGCGGGCGGATCGGGAGCCGGACTGATCGGGATGCGGGAGCGGGTCGCCACCTTCGGGGGCACCCTGGAGGCGGGCCCGTGCGACGCGGGCTTCCGAGTCCGGGCCCGCTTGACGAGAGGTGACTGGTGATCAGGGTGCTGCTGGTGGATGACCAGATGCTGGTCCGGGCCGGGTTCCGGGCGTTGCTCGACGCCCAGCCCGACGTCGAGGTGGTCGGCGAGGCCGGCGACGGCGAGCAGGCCCTGTGCCTCGCCGTCGAGCTGCGTCCCGACGTGGTGCTGATGGACATCCGGATGCCCCGCCTCGACGGTCTGGAGGCCACCCGGCGGATCGGGGCCGACCCGGAGCTCGGCGGGGTGCGGGTGGTCGTACTGACCACCTTCGAGCTCGACGAGTACGTCTTCGAGGCGTTGCGGTCCGGCGCGGCAGGGTTCCTCGTGAAGGACGCCGAGCCGGCCGAACTGCTCCGGGCGGTCCGGGTCGCTGCCGCAGGCGACGCGTTGCTCTCGCCGGGCGTCACCCGGCGCCTGATCGGAGAGTTCGCCGCCCGCTCGAAGGAGCCGCGGGCGGTCGGCCTTGAGATGCTCACCGAACGTGAACGCGAGGTGCTTGCCCTGGTCGGGCTCGGGCTCTCCAACGAGGACATCGCCCGCCGCCTGGTGGTCAGCCCGCTGACCGCCAAGACGCATGTCAGCCGCGCCATGGTCAAGCTCGGCGCCCGCGACCGCGCCCAACTGGTCGTCCTCGCCTACGAATCCGGCCTGGTCCGCCCCGGCTGGCTCGGGTGACGGATGACAGATGACAGCGAACAGATAACAGATTTCGAAATCTGTTATCTGTTCGCTGTTACTTGTTTGCTGTCATCTGTTTGTTGTCATCGGTTACCGGCCCGCCGCCCGCTGTCGGGCGCTACTCGCCGGAAGCCTGGTGTCGTCGGATCGCCCGCAGCCCGCCGTAGGCGGCAGCAGCCGTCCAGAGGGCCATGATCAGCAGTCCGGTCCAGTGGCCGTAGTGGATGCCGCCCTCGGTCCGGGTGTGCATCGCGTACAGGCCGGCCCGGTCGGGCAGGAACTGGCCGGCCTCGCGGACGCCGGGGATGGCCGCCAGCCAGGTGGTGCCGAGGAACACCATCGGGCCGAGCAGGCCGAGCGCGGCGCTGAAGTTGCCCAGCATCGTGGTCAGTCCGAGGCAGAGCAGTACCAGCAGCGGGTGGTAGAGCACGCCGGCCACGAAGCTGCGGGCCAGGCCGGGGGTCGACCAGTCCAGTCCGACGGTGGCGTCGACGGCCAGGAACGAGCCCGCCGTCGACGCCAGCCCGAGCAGCAGGCCCAGCCCGGCGCCGAGCGTGAGCTTGGCGCCGTACAGCCGCTCGCGCCGGGGGACGGCGATGAACGAGGTGCTGATCATGCGGGTGTTGAACTCCTGCCCGATCAGCAGGATCCCGAGGCAGGCCACGGCCACGTGCCCGAAGAGCAGCCCGTAGTAGATCCCGTTGGCCGGGTCCGTGCCGGGGGCCACGGTCTTGGGGTCGGAGGCGGCGCTGACGGCCGCGGTGACCCCGACGGTCAGGAGCAGGGCGACCAGCGGGGCGGCCCACTGGGAGGGCAGGGTGGTGAACTTGATCCGTTCGGCGCGCAGGGCGTGGGCCGCGCTCATTGTCATCTTCCCTTCGTTCGCGGTCACTTGGCGCGCCGCAGGGCGAGCAGGCCGCCGTAGGCCGCGGCGCCGGCCCACAGGGCCATGATCAGCAGTCCGGTCCAGTGCCCGTACGAGACCTGCGGGTCGTCGGCGTAGTGCAGTGCGTACTGGCCGGCCCGGTCGGGCAGGAACTGGGCCACCTGCCGCACCCCGGCCACGCCGCCGAGCAGCGGCGAGAGCAGGAAGACGACCGGTACCAGCAGTCCCATGGCGGCGGTGAGGTTGCCGAGCAGCGCGGTCGCCCCGAGGCAGAACACCACCAGCAGCACCGGGTAGAGCGCGCCGGCGGTGGCGCTGCGGACGAAGGCGGGGCCGTCCCAGTCGCCGGGGACGGTGGCCGCGTACCCGGCGAAGGCGCCCGCCGTGCCTGCCGCGCCGACGCCGAGGCCGACCAGCGCGCCGAGCGTGAGCTTGGCGCCGTACAGCCGTCCGCGCCGGGGGACGGCGGTCAGCGAGACGTCGATCATGCGGGTGTTGAACTCCTGGCCGATCAGCAGGACCGCGAAGCAGACCAGCGCGGCCTGGCCGAAGTTGAGCCCGTAGAAGACGCCCACGCCGGGGTCGTCGGTGAGGGTGTGCTCCGATCCGCCGAGGGCCGCACCGATCGCCGTGGTGGTGCCCGCGGTGAGCGCGAAGGCGAGCAGCGGGGTGATCCAGAGCGAGTGGAGCGTGGTGAGCTTGATCCGTTCGGCGTTGAAGGCGCACAGGTGGTACCGGAGGGTCGAGCCGGGGTTCATGCGGTGGCCTCGGCGCGGTACTCGACGCTGTCGGCGGTCATCCGCATGAACGCCTCCTCCAGCGAGTCCTGTTGGACCGCGATCTCGTACAGGACCACGCCGTGTGCGGCGGCGAGCGCGGCGATCTGCTCGGGTTCGGCGCCGGTCACCTCCCAGGCGCCGTCGTCGGCCTCGGTCACGGTGAGGTTGCCGGCGGCGTCCGACTGCTGGAGCGGGTCGCCGCCGAACAGGGCGGCGAGTTTGGCCGAGTTGACGGCCCGGACGCGGATCCTGGTCCGGCCGTGCTGGTCGATGAACTCGGCGGTGGCGGCGTCCGCGAGTAGCCGGCCACGGCCGATGACCACCAAGTGGTCGGCGGTGAGCGCCATTTCGGTCATCAGGTGGGACGACACCAGCACCGACCTGCCCTCGGCGGCCAGTTCGCGCAACAGGGTGCGGATCCAGCGGATGCCCTCCGGGTCGAGACCGTTGACCGGTTCGTCCAGCAGTAGCACCGGCGGGTCGCCGAGCAGCGCGGCGGCCACCCCGAGGCGCTGGCGCATGCCGAGGGAGAAGCCGCGGATCCGCCGTCCGGCGGCGTCGGTCAGGCCGACCTGGGCGAGCACCTCGTCCACCCGGCGCGGCGCCAGGCCGTTGCTCGCCGCGAGCCAGCGCAGGTGGCCGGCGGCGGTGCGGCCGCCGTGCAGGGCATGGGCGTCCAGCAGGGCGCCCACCTGCCGCAGCGGCTGGGCGAGTTCGGCGTACCGGTGGCCGCCGACCAGGGCGCTTCCGGCGGTGGGGCGGTCCAGGCCGAGGATCAGGCGCATGGTGGTGCTCTTGCCGGCGCCGTTCGGGCCGAGGAAGCCCGTCACCAGGCCGGGCCGGACCTCGAAGGACAGGTCGTCGACGACGCGCCGACCGTCGTACTCCTTGGTGAGGCCCTGGATCTCGATCACGGCCGCGCTCCCCTCTCGGTGCTCCGGTGCCGGGTCGTCCGGCTGGTGGTCACATTCGACCGGAGCGGGCTGTACCGGCGGATCCCGCCGGGGTCGGGAGCCGTCTCCCTCCCGGGAGGGAGACGGCGGCAGGCTCGCGGGGGAGCCAGGGCCGGCCGCTGAGCTGGCAGGATGGTGGAATGCCCAGGATCCTCGCGCCGCTGCTGGCCGGCGCCACGTACGCGCGCCTGCTGCACCTGCTGGTCGGGTGGATCTTCGCGGGCGTCGTCCTGATGATCTATCCGGGGACGTACCACAAGGGCCTGGGCGAGATCGTGGTCGCGAGCGCCGCGGTGGACACGGCCCTGCTCACCCTGGTCGCCGTCGTCCCCGCGACGCGGCGCGCCGAGGGGGTGCAGGCGCGGTTGCTGCTGCTGCCCGACCGCGAGGAGGACATTGCCGTCGAGTCCTCCCGCACCTGGGCGGACCGGCGGCGCACCGCCGGCTGGCTGATCGGGCGGGTCGTGCTCGGCTCGGTGGTCGGGTTCGCGACGGCCTTCGGCCTCACCAGCGGCTACGACCTGCTGACCGGACCGGACTCGTTCTGGTACCTCCCGCTCGCCCCGGTGCTGGTGCTCGGCTACGGCTGGCTGGTGGTGTCCGCTGGTCGCCTCCAACTCGCCATGGCGGTAAGGCTTCTGGGGCCGTCCCCGGCGGAGCGGCTGGCGGAGGCGGAGCTGCGGGCCGAACGGCTGCTGGAACGCAACAGGTTGGCCCGCGAGCTGCACGATTCCATCGGCCACGCACTGACGGTGACGGTCATTCAGGCGGGTGCCGCGCGGGAGGTCGGGGACCAGGTGTTCACCGCCAAGGCGCTCGAAGTCATCGAGGAGACCGGCCGCCGGGCCATGGAGGACCTCGAACGCACCCTCGTCCTGCTCCGCGAGACGCCGGAGGGCGCGGCCGGTAACGGAACGGCCACCGAACAGCCCGGCGTCGATCAGCTGCCCGCACTGTTCGACACCGCCCGGTCGGCAGGGAGCCCGGTCGAGGCACGGATCGAGGTGTCGGCGGGGGCGCTGCCCGGGGTGCTCTCCCGCGAGTCCTACCGGATCGTCCAGGAGGGTGTCACCAACGCGCTCAAGTACGCGCCCGGCGAGCCGGTCAGCGTCCGGATCGCCGTTCAGGGCGGGCAGTTGGAGCTGCGCTGCGCCAATCGCTCGGCGGTCGGCGGGGCCCCGGCGAGCCTGGCGGGCGGCGCGGCGGGCAAGGGCGGCAAGGGCGGCAAGGGGCTGCGCGGCATCCGGGAACGCGCCACGCTGCTCGGCGGGGAGGCCACCGCCGGGGTGTCGGGCGACGGGGGCGGGGAGTGGGTGCTCGCCGTCCGGCTGCCCCTACGCTTGGGCTCGTGACGAACGATCCTGTGGGCGACGGACCGGCGAGGGGCTCCGCCGGGATGATCGACATCCTGCTCGCCGACGACGAGGAACTGGTCCGGGCCGGGATGCGGGCCGTCCTGGAGGCGCAGGGGGACCTGCGGGTGGTCGGTGAGGCCGCCGACGGCGCCGACGCGGTGGCGCTGGCCCGCACGCTGCGCCCGCACGTCGTCCTGATGGACGTCCGGATGCCGGTGCTGGACGGCCTGGAGGCGACCCGCGAGCTCCTGCGCCCCGGCGCGCCGGGGGAGCAGCCGCCGAAGATCCTGGTCGTCACCACCTTCGAGAACGACGACTACGTCTACCAGGCGCTGCGCGCGGGCGCCGACGGCTTCCTGCTGAAGCGCTCCCGGGCGGCCGAGATCGCGCACGCGGTACGGCTGGTGGCGGCGGGCGGGTCGCTGCTGTTCCCGGCCGCGATCCGCCGCCTCGCGGCCGGCCACGGCAA
Organism: Kitasatospora sp. NPDC058478; assembly: GCF_042720345.1. Classification (NCBI taxonomy): domain Bacteria; kingdom Bacillati; phylum Actinomycetota; class Actinomycetes; order Kitasatosporales; family Streptomycetaceae; genus Kitasatospora; species Kitasatospora sp. NPDC058478. The sequence continues at coordinate 243,390 of NZ_JBHXML010000001.1, forward strand.
TCCCGCCGCCCGCGCGACCATGGAGCGGGCGGCGCTGACCGAGCGCGAGGCGCAGGTGCTGCGGCTGGTCGCGCGCGGCCTCAGCAACGGGGAGATCGCCGAGCTGCTGCTCCTCGGCGTGCAGACGGTGAAGACCCACGTCAGCAGTGTGCTGGCGAAGCTCGGGGCGCGGGACCGCACCCAGGCGGTGATCGCCGCGTACGAGTCGGGCTTCGTCGAGCCGTCGGAGTAGCGCACAGCGCGGCGGGCAGGAGTGGCGTACCGGGCCTGAGCGGCGCAGCGGGCAGGAGCTCGGCGGGGACGCGGGCGGCCCGGCGCTGTCGGGGTCAGGCCGGGTAGGCGTGGGTCTGGGCGGCCTTGACGGAGGCCCAGACCTCGGATCCGGGCGCCAGCCCCAGCTCGGCGACGGCGGCCGGGGTGAGGTCGGCGGCCATCGGCAGTTCGCCCGCGAGGTCGGCGCGCACCTGGTCGCCGTGCAGGTCCAGGCCGGTGACCTCGGCCTTCCACACGTTGCGCGCGCTGGACTGGGGCCGTTCGCGGTGCAGGGTCACGGCGGACGGCGGGAAGGCGACGAAGGCCGGGCCGGACAGTTCCTCGGTGGTGGCCAGGACCGTGCCGGCCGTGAGCGTGACCTGGTGGCCCTCGGCCACGCCCTGGTACAGGTTCAGTCCGACCAGGCGCGCGATGTAGTCGGTGCGCGGCCGCCGGGCGACCTCCGCCGGGCTGCCGGACTGCACCTCGTGCCCTCCCTCGATCACCACCAGCCGGTCGGCGAGCACCATCGCGTCCAGCGGGTCGTGCGTCACCAGCACCGCCACGGCCTCGAACTCGGCCAGATGGCGCCGCAGTTGGGCGCGCACGTCGAGCCGGGTGCGGGCGTCCAGGGCGGCCAGTGGCTCGTCCAGCAGCAGCAGCCGGGGGCGGACGGCCAGCGCCCGGGCCAGCGCCACCCGCTGGGCCTGGCCGCCGGAGAGGCTGCCGGGGCGTACGGAGGCGTGGTCGGCCAGGCCCATCCGCTCCAGCCAGGCGGCCGCCTCGGCCCGGGCGGCACGCTTGGGGCGGCCCTGGCAGCGCGGGCCGAAGGCGACGTTGTCGAGCGCGCTGAGGTGCGGGAAGAGCAGGTAGTCCTGGAACACCACGCCGACGGGACGTTCCTCGGCGGGGGTGTGCACGCGCTGCCCGGGCTCCTCCAACAGACGTCCGTCCAGGCGCAGGTGGCCGCCGGTGAGCGGGAGCAGCCCGGCGAGGGCGCGCAGGGCGGTGGACTTGCCGGCGCCGTTCGGGCCGAGCAGCGCGACCACCTCGCCGGGGGCGGCGGTGAGGGCGAGGTCGAGGGTGAACGCGGCGCGCTCCACCCGCAGCCGGGCGTCGAGGGCGGGTGCAGGCGCAGCCGTGGCAGCAGGGGCGGCGGGGTCGGCGGGGGCAGCGGGGTCGGTCGGGGAGGTGCTCATCGGGGCGGCGTCCAGGGGGTCGGGGCAGCGGTGGCCGGGTTCCGGCCCGGGGCTCGCAGGGCCGTCACGGGGTCGACATCCAGCGGTCGCGCAGGCCGACCAGGACCGCGACGGAGACCACCAGCAGGACCAGCGACAGCGCGATCGCCGCCTCGGGGTCCGATTCCATGGCGAGGTAGACGGCCAGTGGCATGGTCTGGGTGCGGCCCGGGAAGTTGCCCGCGAAGGTGATCGTGGCGCCGAACTCGCCGAGCGCCCGGGCCCAGGCGAGGACCGCCCCGGCGGCGATCCCCGGGGCGATCAGCGGCAGGGTCACCCGGCGGAACGCCGTCAGCCGGGAGGCGCCCAGGGTCGCGGCCGCCTCCTCGTAGCGGGGGTCGGCGGCGCGCAGCGCGCCCTCCACGCTGATCACCAGGAACGGCATCGCCACGAACGCCTCGGCGATGACCACCCCGGTCGTGGTGAACGGCAGCGTGATGCCGAAGGCCGAGTCCAGCCAGGAACCGACGATGCCGCGCCGCCCGAGGACCAGCAGCAGTGCCACGCCGCCGACCACCGGCGGCAGCACCAGCGGCAGGGTGACCAGGGCCCGGATCACCCGCCGGCCCGGCAGTTCGGTGCGGGCGAGCAGCCAGGCCAGCGGGACGCCGAGGACCAGCGAGACCGCCGTGGCCGCCGTCGCGCAGATCAGCGACAGGCGCAGGGCGTCCCAGACGGCGGCGCTGGTGAGCTGCTCGGACAGGCCGCTCCAAGGAGCCCGGACGAGCAGGCCGACCAGCGGCAGGATCAGGAACGCCAGCCCGAGCAGCGCCGGGAGCAGCAGCGTGACGGGGACGCGGTGGGTGCGCCGGCGCCGGCGTGGCAGGGCTTTCGCCGTTGCTGCCATGCCGGGCCCGGTGTCGGCGGTGCGTTCGGTGGTGCGCCCGGTGTCGCTGGTGCGCTTGGTGGTGCGGTCGCTCACGGCGCCTGGAAGCCCGCCGCGGTGAGCGCCTGCTTGGCCTCGGGCGACTGGATGTACGCGACGAAGGCGGCGGCGCCGTCCTTGTTCGGGGCCTTGGCCAGGGCGGCGATCGGGTAGTCGTTCACGGCCTTGTCGGCCTCGGGGAAGTCCACGCTGTCGATCTTCCCGGCATCCGCCTTCACGTCGGTCTTGTACACGAGCGAGGCGTCGACCTCGCCGAGCTCGACCTTGGTCAGCGCGCCCTTGACGTCCTGCTCCAGGGTGACCGGGGTGAGGTTGACGTTGGCGGCCTTGAGCGCGGTCAGGGCGGCGGCGCCGCACGGCACCTCCTTTGCGCACAGCGCGACCTTCACGCCGGAGGCGGTGAGGTCGTTCAGGCCCGCGACGTGCTTGGGGTTGCCCTTGGGCACGGCGATGGTGAGCGTGTTCTTGACGAAGGTCTTCGGGTCGCCGCTCGCGCCGCCCGTGTCGGTCACGGTCTTCATGGTGGCCGGACTGGCGGCGGCGAACACGTCCGCCGGGGCGCCCGAGTTGATGCTGGTGGCGAGGCTGGAGCTGCCGCCGAAGTTGAACTTGACCTTGGCGCCCGGGTTCGCGGCCTCGAACTTCTTGCCGAGGTCGGTGAACGTCTCCTTGAGCGAGGCGGCGGCGAAGACGGTGATGTCGCCGGTGGCCTTCGGGACGCTGCCGCCACCGGCCGCCGACGAGGCCGAGGAACCCGCCGTCGAAGCGGGCGAGGAGCCGCCGGACTTGCCACCGCCGTCGCTGCCGCAGGCGGTGGCCCCGAGGCTGAGGACGAGGGCCGCCGCGGCGGCGACGGCGAGTCTGCGGGTGGTCGTACGGGTGCTCATCGGGGCTTCCCCTCCAGGGCTCGCGCCGGAAGGGGCGCGGGGTGAGGCCGCAGGTGCGGCCATTACGGTGATCATAGTGCCGCAAATACGAGTGATAAGTCCTCTGTCGCTTCGCACAGGCGGGGTGTGGCGGGGGTCTCCGCCCGGCTGTGTGAAGGCTCAAACGTGCACGGACGGCGCCGGGGCGGGAGTGTTGCGGGGGTCGGCGTGACGGCCGGTGTGAGGGGCCGTGTGAGGGGGGCGACGTGAGCATGGTGCCGGGGAAATTGCGTCGCGCAGGGGGCGGTCGGGCGGACAGAGTGGGGGCGATTCGTACAGCAGTCCGTACAGCAGTCCGTACACACCGCCCGGGTCGAACGGCCCAGGAGGGGAGGAGGGGTCCGTCCATGTCCACGTTGCGCGTCACCGTCGAGAAGCTGGTCGTCCTGGAGCACCCGAACGCCGACGCACTGGAGCTCGCGCAGGTCGGCCTCTACCGGGCGGTGGTCGCCAAGGGCAGGTACCGGACCGGCGACTACGCCGTCTACATCCCCGAACAGTCGGTCCTCCCGGCGGAGTTGATCGAGGAGCTGGGCCTGACGGGCAAGCTGGCCGGCAGCAGGTCCGACCGGGTGAGGGCCGTCCGGCTGCGCGGTGAGCTGTCCCAGGGCATCGTCTGCCTGCCGACCGTGCTCGCCGGCACCGACCTGGCGGACGCCGCCGGGCGCGGCGAGGACTTCGCCGAGCTGCTCGGAGTCGTCAAGTGGCAGCCCCCGGTGCCGACCTCCATGAACGGCGACGTGCTGAGCGCGCCCGACCTGCTGCCCTGGGTGGACATCGAGAACCTCAAGCGCTACCCCGACGTCTTCGAGCCCGGCGAGCCCGTGGTGCTGACCGAGAAGCTGCACGGCAGTTGCTGCCTGATGACGTACACCGCTGCCACCGGCGAGGTCCAGGTGTCGTCCAAGGGCATCGGGGCGCAGGGGCTCTCACTCGTCGAGGACGAGCGCAACCTGTACTGGCGGGCCGTGCGCGCGTACGACCTCCCCACCGTGGCGGCCCGACTGGCCGAGCGGCTCGGCGCCGAGCGGGTCGGCGTCTTCGGCGAGGTCTTCGGGGCCGGTGTGCAGGACCTGACGTACGGCGCCTCCGGCCGTGCCGAACTGCCCGGCTACGCCGTGTTCGACGTGTCGGCCTTGGTGGACGGGCAGCTGAGGTGGTACTCCGCCGCCGAACTGCTCGACGGCGAACTGCCGTTGGTGCCCGAACTGTGGCGCGGGCCGTTCGACCCGGAGACGGTGCTGGCCTTCGCCCAGGGCGAGGAGACCGTCTCGGGGCGTGAACTCCACCTGCGCGAAGGCGTGGTGGTCCGGCCGGTGACGGAGCGCTGGAGCCTGGTGGTCGGCGGGCGGGCGATCGCCAAGGTGGTCGGTGACGCCTACCTGACGCGCAAGGGCGGCACCGAGTACGAGTGATCCCCGCCCCGCCCCGTCGCGCCCTCCCGTGCGCTCCCGCGCGCTTTCGCTTCTTCGCGCGCGCCTTCGCGCCTTCCGTTACTGATGATTCGTCAGTTACGTTGATGGGTCGCCTGTGGAGAATGGAGTGCCGATGACCACCGCCACCGCCCTCATCCCCGGGCCGGCCGGAAACCCCCTGGTCGGGTCGCTGTTCGATCTCACCCGCCGCCCGCTGCGCACCTACCTCGCCGCCCACCGCGACCACGGGGACGTGGTCCGGTTCCGGGTCGGGCCGCCCGGGCTGCGGGTCGAGTTCTACGGGGTGTTCTCCCCGGAGGGTGTCCAGCAGGTGTTGGGCAGCGAGGCCGCCAACTTCCGCAAGGAGAACGCCTTCTACGACGAGCTGCGAAGCAGCGTCGGCAACGGACTGCTGACCAGCCAGGACGGCGACTACCAGCGCCAGCGCCGGCTGGTCCAGCCGCTGTTCACCCGCCGCCGGGTGGACGGCTACGCGGGCGCCGTCGCCCAGGAGGCGCGGGCGCTCACCGAGCGGTGGAACGCGATCCCGGTCGGGGGCGGGGGCGGGGTTGTGGACGCGGCGGAGGAGATGTCCCGGTTCGCGCTGCGCGCCGTCGCCCGGATCCTGTTCGGCGCGGACGTCGAGGAGGCGGTGGCGGTGGTGGACCGCAGCTTCCCGGTGCTCGGTGAGTACGTCTGGGACCGGGGCTTCGCGGCGATTCGCATCCCGCGCACCTGGCCGACCCCCTCGAACCGGCGCGGCGCCGAGGCCCAGCGCGCCCTGTACGCGGTCTGCGACCGGATCATCGCCGAGCGGGCCGCGCGCGGCGACCTGGACGAGGACGCGGACGACCTGCTCACACTGCTCGGACGGGCCCGCGGCGAGGACGGGGAGCAACTCGACCCGGCCGAACTCCGGGACCAGGTACTGGTGTTCCTGCTCGCCGGGCACGAGACCACGGCCACCTCGCTGGCCTTCGCGCTGCACCTGCTGGCCACGCACCCCGAGCAGCGCAAGCTCGCCCAACAGGAGGTGGAGACCGTGCTGGCCGGCCGGGAGCCGACCGCGGCGGACCTGGAGTCGCTGCCGTACATCACCCGGGTGCTGAAGGAGTCGATGCGGCTCTACCCGGCGGCGGCTCTGGTCGGGCGGAGGGCGGTCGCCGAGACGGTCATCGACGGGTACGTGATCCCGGCGGGTGCCCAGGTCGTCGTCTCGCCGCTGGTCACCCACCGGCACCCGGCGCACTGGCCGGACCCGGAACGCTTCGAACCCGACCGCTTCCTGCCCGAACAGGAGAAGGAGCGGCACCGCTACGCCTGGTACCCGTTCGGCGGCGGTCCGCGGGCGTGCATCGGGCAGCACTTCGCGATGCTGGAATCGGTGCTGAGCCTGGGCGTGCTGCTGCGGGACTTCGAGATGGAGGCGGTGGACGAGCGGGTGGCGCTCGCCCAGGGCATCACGCTCCGCGCGGCGAGCCCGATGCGGATCCGGGTGACGGCGAGGGGAGCCGCGGGGCTCGCCGGGTAACGGCTGACAGCCTGCAGCATTCAGATTTCAGCGGACAGATAACAGAAGATGAAATCTGTTATCTGTCATCTGTTTGTTGTCATCTGTTCGCCGCCTCTCCGGGTGTGCGACCGACCGGCGCCCACCGGGGTACGGGCATGCAGCGGGGGCGCCGCCCCGGCGGGACGGCGCCCCTCATCGGTTCTGCCGGCGCCTCAGCCCCGGCTCTGGAACACGATCTTGGTCCAGCTGGAGCCCGGGCAGTTGCCCCAGACGTCCCAGGCCTGGGATCGGGCGCCGATCCACAGGCCGGTGGTGCTCGTGCCGTTGGCGCAGTAGGTGATGGTGCGCAGCTCGCCCGAGTAGACGTTGCAGTAGCCCACCCAGCGCCACCCGTAGTCTGCGGTGATGACGCAGTGGTAGGAGGCGGCGGCCACCTCGGGCGAGGCCCCGATGGCACCGGCGGTGATGGTCTGGTCGGCGGCGGCGGCGACGGTGGGCGCGGCGGCGGCGGGCAGGGCGGTGGTGCCGAGCACGCCGAGGGCGGCTGCGGCGGCCATCCCGAACGTGGCGATCTTCCTGGCGATGCGACCTCGCATGGCGGTTTCTCCTCGCTCAACGGTACAGATCGGGCAGTGCGTCCCCGGCCGTCCGGATCCACGGGGCGAGTGAATTCCGGCTTCCTGTCCGGCTGATGACGTATTGCGCACGAATGACTGCGGACAGTGAGACGACGACCTATGATGTGACCTGTGTCACAGGCTTTTTCGATGGGTCGTGACCTGCCCAACTGGGCTTTCGGAGTGCCGATTTCCGGGGAGAGCGGCATGGCGGAATGCGACGGTCGGTGTGGCGGCGGACGCGGGAGCGGGGGCGGGAAGGACTTCGGTCCGAGGCCCGCCGATCGTCAATCGGCCGATTTCAACCGGGTGTTCACGGAAATGCTGCCGAGGCTCCACCGGGCGGCCGCTTCGCTCACCGGCGGGCTCGCCGCCGGGGACGTGGTGCATGACGCGTATCTGCGGATCGCCCGCAGGCCGGAGCGGTTCCTGAGCCATCCGCAGCCCTACGCCTACGTGTTCACCACGATGGCGAACATCCTGCGCGACCAGTGGCGCCGGGAGCGGCGGAGGGTCGTGCTGCCCGATCCGTCCGAGACGGCCGAGCGGGAGCGGGGCCAGCCGCCGGTCGAGTCGCCGTCGGGCGGGATGGTCGAGCTGCAGGCGCGCTGGGAGGTGCTCCGGCTGCTGGGCTGCCTGACCTCGAAGCAGGCCCGGGTGGTGGTGCTGGTGGATCTCGACGGCTACACCGTCGACGAGGCCGCCGAGCTGCTGGGCCTGCATCGCAGCACGCTGGCCGTCACCCGTCGCCGCGCCCACGGGAAGCTGCGCGCCGTCCTCGCGCGGGAGCGGGAACATGAGCGGGAGGGCGAGCGGGGCGATCGGCCGGGGCCCACCCCCGCAGCGGCGCCCGGCGCGGGGTCCGATGAGGGGCCCGGCGCAGGCCCTGGGGCGGCTCCCGAAGCGGCTCCCGACGCACCGAGCTGACGCTAAGTCAGCTGATGCGCCACCCCGGCCCGTACGCTGAAAATCGTGATCACGTACGAGGACCACCGCCTCCGCGCCCTGGCTGACGACGGCCGCTGGCCCGAACTGCTGACCGCCTACCGGCAGGGCCGGGCGGCAGCCGTGGAGCGCGCCGGGGAGGAGCCCGCGGCGGCGCTGACCGCGCCGCTCGGCCACCTGATCGCCTACTCGGCGCCGCCGGAGCTGTCCGTCCGGCTGTTCGACCGGGATGGCGGCCCGGGGACGGTCGCCGGGGTCGCCGACCATGACGCCGGTCCGCTCTGGGAGGTGCTGGCGACTCGGCATTCCTGGCTGCGGCTGGCTCCGCTGCTCGTCCCGGCCCCGGTGCGCCGACTGGTCGCGCAGACCAGGGTGCTGCTCGGCGAGGACCTCTCGTACGGGGCCGAACCCGACCCGGAGGGCATGCCGCTGCTGCTGGCGCCCTGGGAGACGGCCGGATGGGACGAGGGGGCTCGGGTGCGCCAGTACCTGCCCTGCGGGGGCGCGCGCAGTGCGCTGCTGACCCTGCCGGCCAGCCGGGAGGGTCTGGGCGAGGTGGTGCTGCCCGCGCCGGGTGTACGGCTGGGCGGGCAGCGGGCGACCCGGGCGCTGGCCGCGCTGGCGGACTGGGCGGAGGTGGTCTGCGTCCGGGGCCCGGCGCCGCAGGCGGCCGCCCAACTGGCCCGTAGTTCCCGGGTCACCGGTGGGTACCTGCCGTTCGCGCTGGTCTACCCGGCGCTGGTGCAGGCCGCCGTCGTGGACCGCGGGCGGGGCTCGGCGCACGGACGGTTGGCGCTCTGGCGGGCGCTGGTCGCGATGGCCGGCGCGGAGGGTACGGACGGGCCGGACCGGGCGGAGGTCGACGCGCTGGTGGCCCGGATGCGCTGCTTCATCTGGCACGAGCCGGCCGCCGGGCTGCGCCATCTGCACGTCGCGCTGGAGGACCCGGCCTGTGGCCTGGCCTGGGCGGTGAGCGGCTCCGAGGACCTGTGAGGACCTGAGAGGGCCTGCGAGACTCCGTCAGGACCTGCGAGGACCTGCGAGGTGAGGACCTGCGAGGACCCGTGAGAACCGGTGAGGGCCTGTGGCGAAGGCCCGCCGGACATGCGGAACCCCCGGTCCGGCGCCGTTTCCGGGGGAGGTGGTGGCGCCGGACCGGGGGCGTATGAGGGGGCCGCTCAGGCGGCCGCGGCCGTGCCGCTCCGGACGGGGTCGGCTTCCGGAGCCGCCGGGACGGCCTCGGGGGCCGCGATCGGCCCGCCGTGCGCGTCGACCAGGGTCCGCTCGTCGAACGGCTCCTCGCCGGCCAGCACCCGCTGGGCGCGGTCCGCGTCGAGTTCGCCGGTCCAGTGCCCGATCAGGACGGTGGCGACGGCGTTGCCCGCGAAGTTGGTGAGCGCGCGGGCCTCGGACATGAAGCGGTCGATGCCGACGATCAGGCCGACCCCGTCCACCAGGGCGGGCTTGTGCGACTGCAGTCCGCCGGCCAGGGTGGCCAGCCCGGCGCCGGTGACCCCGGCCGCGCCCTTGCTCGCGATCACCATGAACACCAGCAGCGAGAGCTGCTCGCCGATCGACATCGGCTTGTCCATCGCCTCGGAGATGAAGATCGACGACATGGTGAGGTAGATCGCGGTGCCGTCGAGGTTGAAGCTGTAGCCGGTCGGCACGGTGATGCCGACGACCGGGCGGCTCACGCCGAGGTGCTCCATCTTGGCGATCAGGCGGGGCAGCGCGCTCTCGGAGGAGGAGGTGGAGAGGATCAGCAGGAACTCGCGGCCCAGGTAGCGCAGCAGCGCGAACACGTTGACCCCGGCGACCAGTCGCAGCAGCGCGCCCAGGACGACGACGACGAACAGCACGCAGGTCGCGTAGAAGCCGATCATGATGACCGCGAGGCTCTTCAGCGCGGCCGTGCCGGTCGCTCCGACGACGGCGGCCATCGCCCCGAAGGCGCCGATCGGCGCGACCCACATGATCATCGACATGACCCGGAAGACCAGCCGCTGCACGTGTTCGATCCCGCGCAGCACCGGGGCACCGGCTGGGCCCATCGCCTGGAGGGCGAAGCCGGCGAGCAGTGCGACCAGCAGGGTCTGCAGCACCTTGCCCTCGGTGAGGGCCGAGAACGTGGTGGTGGGGATCATCCCGAGCAGGAAGTCGGTCGTCGACTGGGCGCCGCCGGCTACGGCCTGGGCGTGGCCGGACTTCGCGAGCGCGGCGGTCAGGTGCAGGCCGCCGCCGGGCTCCAGCAGGTTGCCGACGGCCAGACCGATGGCCAGCGCGACGGTCGACATGACGAGGAAGTAGCCGAGGGCGAGGCCGCCGACCTTGCCGACCTTGGCGGCCTTGGTCACCGAGCCGATGCCCAGCACGATGGTGCAGAAGATCACCGGGCTGATCATCATCTTGATCAGGTTGACGAAGCCGGTGCCGACCGGCTTCAACTCCACGGCGAAGCCGGGGGCGGCCAGCCCGACCACGATGCCCGCGACCACGGCGGCGATGACGGAGAGGTAGAGGTAGTGGGTCCGGTCCCTGCGTCTGGATCCCCCCGCCGGTGCGGCTCCAACGATCGACATCTGCGGCTCCTTCGCCGTGCGGTCCTGGCGGCCCCGGGTGGTGGGCCGCTCTGACTATCGGGCCTGGGCGTGACGGAGGTCACGTTTGCGTTCATAGAGTTCACGGCCGGGCGCGACCGGGCGCAGCCGGGCCGTGGGGGTGCGACTGGGCTGCGGGACGTTCGTCGACGGGCAGTCGACAGGCCGCCGACCGATCGCGGGCCCCTGGGGGACCCCGGGGGCGTGGTGCACACTGGCAGGCATGTCCGTGCGCACCGCCCCCACGCCCCCGCGCCGACGGCTCCCGGCACCCCGCGGGCTGGTCCGCAGCTTGGCCGGGCAGCTCTTCGTCGTTCAGGTGGTCATCGTCGCCGCCGTGGTGGCGGGCGGCGCGGTGCTCGCGTACCTCTTCACCGCCGACCGGGCCGAGGACGCGGCCCGCCGCCAGGTCACCGCCGTCGCCCACGCCGTCGCCGACTCGCCGTCCGTGCGGGCCGCCGTCACCGCGCCGGACCCGACCGCGGTGCTCCAGCCGTACGTCGAGCAGGTGCGGGTGGACACCGGCGTCTCCTTCATCACCGTCATGGACACCGAGGGCGTGCGCTGGACCCACCCGCTGCCCGAGCAGATCGGCAAGCGCTTTCTCGGGCACATCGACTGGGCACTCGCGGGGGAGACCCGCAGCGAGACCTACACCGGCACGCTCGGACCGTCCGTGCGGGTGGTCACGCCGGTGCTGGACGACCGGCACCAGGTGATCGCGCTGGTCAGCGCGGGCCTCACGGTGGAGTCCATCTCCGCGCAGTTGAGCGGCCCGCTGCTCGCCCTGGTCGGGGTGGCGGTGGCCGCGCTCGGGGTCGGCGGCGTGGGCACCTACCTCGCCAACTCCCGGCTGCGGCGGCACACCCACGGCATGGGGCCGGCCGAACTCAGCCACCTCTACGAATACCACCAGGCGACCCTGCGCTCGGTGCGCGAGGGGCTGGTCCTGCTGGACCGCGCGCACCGGGTGGTGCTCTGCAACGACGCAGCCCGCGAACTGCTCGGACTGGAAGGAAACTTGGAGGGTCGTCTGATCGTGGAGCTGGGGCTGCCGCGGGCGCTGGTCGCGGCCGTGCTCGGCGACGAGCCGGTCCGGGACGAGGTGCACCTGACCGCCGAGCGGGTGGTGGTGCTCAACACCTCCACCATCGGCACCGGCCTCGGCCTGGTCGTCACCCTGCGCGACCACACCGAACTCCAGTCGCTCAGCGGAGAGTTGGACTCCGTGCGGGGCTTCACCGAGGCCCTCGGGGCGCAGGCGCACGAGGCGGCCAACCGGCTGCACGCCGTCGTCTCCCTGATCGAACTCGGACGCCACGAACAGGCGGTGGAGTTCGCCACCGCCGAGCTCGCGCTCGCCCAGCAGCTCACCGACCGGGTGGTCGCGGCGGTCGGCGAACCGGTGCTGGCCGCGTTGCTGCTCGGCAAGGCGGCCCAAGCGGCCGAGCGGGGAGTGGAGTTGACCCTCACCGACGACAGTCGGATCGACGACGGGCTGCTGCCGCCCGGGCTCTCCTCACGGGACCTGATCACCGTCCTCGGCAACCTGATCGACAACGCCGTGGACGCCGCCATCGCCGGAGCCGCGCAGAGCACGGTGGCGCCGGAGGTCACCGTCACCGTGCGAATCGACGCGGGTGGTGGCGGTGCGGACGGCGGCGGTGCGGACGATGGTGGTTCGGGCGACGGCGGTTCGGCGGGCGGTGGTGTGGCGGGCGGCGACGTGGCTCCGGGTGGGGGCGGTTGCCTGCTGCTGCGCGTCGCCGACACCGGGGCGGGGATCGACCCGGCCGCCGTCGAGGACGTGTTCCGGCGCGGCTGGAGCACCAAGCAGGACGGGCGCGGGCATGGTCTCGGGCTGGCGCTGGTGGCCCAGGCCGCCCGGCGCAACGGCGGCAGCGTCGCGGTCGGGCGTGACCGGGGTGCGGTGCTCACCGTCCGGCTGCCGCTCGCCGGGCTGCCGGCACGACCCGGTGAGCGGCAACCGGGGCGGCCGGGGCGGCCGGAGCGGCCGGAGCGACTTGGCCAGGCAGGGCAACCGGGGCAACCGGGCCGGCGGGAAGGGGCGTCGCGATGACCGAGGCGACCGCCGCTCCGGGGATCTCCGTGCTGGTCGTCGAGGACGACCCCGTGGCCGCCGCCGCGCACACCCTCTACGTCGAGCGCGAACCCGGCTTCCACGCCGCCGGGACGGTGCACAGCTGCGCCGACGCGCTGCGCTTCCTGGACCGCGCCCGCGCTGCCGGGAGGCCCGTCGACCTGACCCTGCTCGACCTCTACCTGCCGGACGGCCACGGCCTCCAGCTCTGCCGCTCGCTGCGCGCCGCCGGCCACACCACCGATGTCATCGCGGTGACCTCGGCCCGCGACCTGGCGATGGTGCGGCAGGCCGTGTCGGCGGGCGTGGTCCAGTACCTGCTGAAACCGTTCAGCGCCGCCGCCCTGCACGATCGCCTGGAGCGCTACGCCCGCTACCGCGACAGTCTCGGGCGCACCGGCGAGGCGACCGGGCAGGACGAGGTCGACCAGGCGTTCGCCCTGCTCCGCACGCCCGAGCGCAGCAGCCTCCCCAAGGGGCTGAGTGCGCCCACCCTGGACACCGTCGCCTCCGTGCTGCGCGAGACGGCGACGGGCCTGTCCGCCGCCGCCGCGGGCGTGGCCGCCGGGGTCTCGCGGATCACCGCGCGCCGCTACCTCGAACACCTCGTCGACACCGGGCGGGCGGTGCGGGAGCCGCAGTACGGGAGCGTGGGGCGGCCGGAGCTCTGCTACCGGTGGAAGGGTGGTGGGGCGGCTCCGGGTCGGCGGGGGTGAGGGCCGTGACCTTTTCGCCGGTCGCTCGTTGGCAGGACCGGGGGCGGTTCACTCACTCGGGTGGTTCTGGGGGCCCCCGGGGTATCCCGCCAGGTCAGGGGCGGTAAAGTTAGGCTTACCTAACTTCTTCTGGGGGTTTGCCTTGTCGCTCGCCGCCGTTCCCGCCCAGGCCCCGGCCTCCTCCTCCGGAGCCGCCGGAGCCGCCGGAGCTGTCGAAGCCGCTGGTGTCGCTGGAGCCGCCGGTGCCCCGGCCTCCGGCGAGGCCATCCTGCGCCGCCAGCGCGTACGCGAGTCCGCCGCCCGTACGTACGCCCGGTCCTTCCCGATCGTCCCGGTACGGGCCCACGGCATGACCGTCGAGGGCGCCGACGGGCGGCGCTACCTGGACTGCCTCTCCGGCGCCGGGACGCTCGCCCTCGGGCACAACCACCCGGTGGTGCTGGAAGCGATCCGCCGCACCCTCGACAGCGGCGCCCCGCTGCACCTGCTCGACCTCGCCACCGCCGAGAAGGACGACTTCACCAGCGCCCTCTTCGAGAGCCTGCCCGCAGACTTCGCCGCCGGCGCCCGGATCCACTTCTGCGGGCCCGCCGGCACCGACGCCGTCGAGGCCGCGCTCAAACTGATGCAGACCGCCACCGGCCGGTCCGGCGCGCTCGCCTTCACCGGTGCCTACCACGGCATGACCGCCGGAGCCCTGGCGCTCACCGGCAACGTCGCCGTCAAGGAACCGCTGCCGAGCGGCGGCGAGGTCGTCCGGCTGCCCTACCCGTACGGCTACCGCTGCCCGTTCGGCGTCGGCGGCGAGGCCGGCGCCGACCTCGCCGCAACCTACGTCGAACGGCTGCTCGACGACCCCTCGGGCGGGGTCGTCCCGCCCGCCGCGATGATCCTGGAAGCCGTCCAGGGCGAGGGCGGCGTCGTCCCCGCGCCCGACGGCTGGCTGCGCGAGATGCGCCGGATCACCGCCGAACGCGGCATCCCGCTGATCGTCGACGAGGTGCAGACCGGCGTCGGGCGCACCGGGGCGATGTGGGCCGTCGAACACAGCGGCATCGTCCCGGACGCCATGGTGCTCTCCAAGGCCATCGGCGGCAGCCTGCCGCTCGCCGTCGTCGTCTACCGGGAGGACTACGACGGCTGGCGCCCCGGCGCCCACACCGGAACCTTCCGCGGCAACACCCTCGCCATGGCCGCCGGCGCCGCCACCCTGCGCCACGTCGCCGCCCACGGACTGGCCGAGCGCGCCGCCGTCGTCGGCGAGCGGATGACCGCCCGGCTGCGCGGGCTCGCCGCCGAACTGCCGGTGATCGGCGACGTGCGCGGGCGCGGCCTGATGATCGGCGTCGAACTCGTCGACCCCGCCGCCGAACCGGACGCCTGCGGGGCCCGGCCGGCCGACCCGGCGCTCGCCCGCCGGGTCCGCGAGGCCTGCCTGGCGCGCGGGCTGATCGTCGAACTCGGCGGGCGCCACGACGCGGTGCTGCGACTGCTGCCGCCGCTCACCATCACCGACGAGCAGGTCGCTGCGGTGCTCGACCGGCTCGCCGACGCGATCGCGGCTGCGGCGGCCGTCGATTCCGCCGCTGTGGCGAGCCCTGCGGCTCCCGCGGCCCGGGGCGCCGAATGAGCGCGGGGCGAGGGGGCGGTGGCGGTTCAGGGGAAGGCTCGGGAGGAGGTTCGGGCGCCCGATCCGGGGCCGGTGGTGACTCCGGGGCCGGGGGTGGGGCCGGGGCCGGGGGTGGTTCCGGCGCCGCCGCCGGACTGCCCGGCGGGCCCGTCCCGTTGGACGCCCTCGCGGGCGGCGTCGGCGGGCCCGGCGCGCTCGGGCCGCTGCTGGCCACCGTCCTCGACGCGCTCGACCACGGCATCGCCCTGCGCGGCGGGCCGCTGCCCGCAGGCAGTCCGGCCGAGCTCGGCGCGCTGGTCGCCGACGGCCTGGCCGGCGCCCACGGGCCCGGCGCGCTCGCCCGCCTCACCGAACTCCTCGCCTACGGCGCCGCCGACCCCGCCGACCCGGCCTGCGCCGCCCACCTGCACTGCCCGCCGCTCGCCGTGGCCGCCGCCGCCGACCTCGCGGTCAGTGTCCTCAACCCCTCCCAGGACTCCTGGGACCAGGCCCCCGCCGCCACCGCCCTGGAGACCGCCCTCCTCGCCGAACTCGCCACCTTGGTCGGCTACGACCCGGCCCGCGCTGCCGGCGTCCTCACCTCCGGCGGCACCGAGTCCAACCTCATGGGCCTGATGCTGGCGCGGGACCAGAAGCTGGACGGCATCGTCGAGTTGGACGGCATCCCGGGCGGCGTCCGGCCGTGCATCGTCGCCTCCGAGGCCGCGCACTTCTCCGTCCAGCGCGCCGCCGCCCTGCTCGGGCTCGGCGAGCGCGCCGTCACCACCGTCCCCGTCGACCGGCAACTCCGGATGGAACCAAAGGAGTTGGAGCGGACCCTGGCCGAGGCCAGCTGGGCCGGACGCACCCCGATCGCCATCGTCGCCACCGCCGGTACCACCGACACCGGCGGCATCGACCCGCTGCACGTCGCCGCCGACCTGGCCGGCCGCTACGGCGCCTGGCTGCACGTCGACGCCGCGTACGGCGGCGGCGCGCTGCTCTCCGACCGGCTCGCCCCGCTCCTCGACGGCATCGACCGCGCCGACTCCGTCTCCCTCGACTGGCACAAACTCGGCTGGCAGCCCGCCGCCGCCGGCGTCTTCCTGGTCCGCCGCACCGAGACCTACGTCTCGCTCGCCCGCCGCGCCGAGTACCTCAACCCCGTCGACGACGAGCAGGCCGGCTACCCCAGCCTGCTCGGCCGCTCGCTGCGCACCACCCGGCGGGCCGACGCCTTCAAGCTCGCCGTCACCTTGCGCACCCTCGGTCGCGACGGGCTCGGCCGACTCGTCGACGCCTGCCACGAACTCGCCCGGTCCGCTGCCGAGGCCGTCCGCGCCGAACCGTCGCTCGAACTCCACGCCGAACCCGCGCTGACCGTCCTGCTGTTCCGCTACCGGCCGCCGGGCCTGACCGACGAGGCCGCCGTCGACGAACTCAACGGCAGCCTGCGCCGGTTGCTGCTGCGCACCGGGCGGGCGGTGGTCGGGCGGACCGAACTTCCGGGCGAGGGGCCCGGCCGGGTGCGGCTCAAGCTCACCCTGCTCAACCCGCACGCCACGGCGGGGGAGGTCCGTGCACTGCTGCGCGACGTGGTGGGCGCCGGGCGGAAGGCCGAGGGGGACCGGGCCGGCTAGGCGCGTGCTGCGGGGAGTCGGTCATCGCTGGGGAGTCGGTTGTCGTCGGCCGCCCGGCGCCCGGGCAGGCCCCGTTCGAGACCGAGGACCAGGGCACCGATTCGTGACCGCGACCAGATGACCACGGTTGCTGCGGTGGCGGTGGCGGTGGCGGTGGCGGTGGCGGTGGCGGTGGCGGTGGCGGCGGTCCGTCAGTCGCTCAGGAGGAGGGTGCGGGTGAGCTCCCAGGTCTCCGGGTCGGCGGCGACCAGCAGGCCGTTCTCGCAGCCGGGGGCCTCGGGGCGGTAGGGGGTGCCGTCCAGCCGGGCGGACACGCCGCCGGCCTCGGTGACGAGCAGGGAGCCGGGGGCGTGGTCCCAGGGGAGGGTGCGCCAGTAGAGGAGGAAGTCGAAGCGGCCCTCGACGACGTCCGGGTACTCGATTCCGGCCGCGTGCCGGCCGGGGGAGACCTCGCCGAAGGCCGACTCGTTGGCCTGTAGGCGCCGGCGGTGTTCCGGGTCGAGGTAGCGGCTCTTCACGGATCCGCGCAGCTTCGCGGCGTCGCGCGGTGCCGGCGGCCGGGTCAGGCGTACGCCGTCGCGCCAGGCCCCGGAGCCCAGTTCGGCGCAGTAGGCGGTGGCGGTGGCGGGCTGCCAGATCCAGGAGGCGACGGTCTCCCCGCCGCGGACGAGCGAGCACATCACGGCGTACTCGGGGCGGCCGGCGACGAAGTTGGAGGTGCCGTCGACCGGGTCGACCAGCCAGGCGGCGGGCTCGTCGTGGAGGGCCTGGGCGAGTTCGGGGTCGGCGGAGACGGCCTCCTCGCCGACCACGGGGATGGGCAGCAGCTCGCGCAGGCGGCGGGCGATGATCGCCTCGGCCTCGCGGTCGGCGACCGTCACGATCTCGCCGGGCGCCTTCTCCATCACCTCGCCGGCGGCCAGCGCACGGAAGCGCGGCTCCACCACCTCGGCCGACGCCTCGGCGAGTATCTCCGCCACCTTGTCCATCAGCACGTTCGCGCTCCCTTCGCTGCCTACCACTGTCGCACGAGTGTGCGGAGGTGACCTGCGGCGACCCCTGGGGCGGGCGGGGCCCACGGGTGGGGTCCGGCACGTGGACGGGCGGGCGGCGGGGCGCGAACAGGGGGCGGCGAACAGATAACAGCTGACAGATAACAGATTTCGAAATCTGTTATCTGTCAGCTGTTATCTGTTACCTGTCGACCGTCATCCGGGGTGCCCTCAGCCGCCCAGGTAGTGGAACCCCGGGCGCGGGTGCATCAGGAACTCGTGGTGCGAGATGTTCCAGGCGTACGCGCCCGCCATCGCGAACAGCACGCGGTCGGCCGCCCGCAGGCCGTCGGCGTCGGAGGCGGCCCGGGCGAGGACGTCCTTCGGGGTGCAGAGCTGGCCGGCCAGGGTGGCGCGGCCGGTGGCGACGGCGGGGCGCGGCCACGGATGCGGCCAGGCGTCGACCGGGAGCACCTCGAAGGGCTGGGAGTGCCCCCGGGTGGCGGGGGTGCGCAGGTGGTGGGTGCCGCCACGGACCACCGCGAAGTCCTCGCCGTGGCTCTGCTTCACATCCAGCACCTCGGTCGCGTACCAGCCGCAGTGGGCGGTCAGGGCCCGGCCGGGTTCGATCCGCAGGGTCAGGCCGGGGTGGGCGTCCAGCAGCTTGGCCAGCCCCTCGCCGAAGGCCGTCCAGTCGAAGTGGTTCGCCGGGTCCTCGTAGTCCACGGCCATCCCGCCGCCGACGTTGACCTCCGCCAGCGGGAAGCCGTGCCGCTCGGCCAGCGCGGCCGACCAGGCCACGATCTGCTCGGCGACGGCCAGTTGCTCCGCCGCCGCGAGCCCGCTGGCCAAATGGGCGTGCACGCCGCGCAGACGCAGCCGCCGCCCGAGCGGGTCGGGGCCGGTGCCGGGGCCGTCGCCGGTGAGCTGGCGCACGCACTCCTCGGCGCGGTCCGGGTCGAGCCCGAACGGCGTCGGCCGCCCGCCCATCGCGAGTGCCACCGCGTCGAGCGCACCGGTGGCGACCGGCAGGTTGACCCGTAGCAGCACGTCGACCACCGTGCCCGGCCGGTCCGCGAGGACGGCGTCGAGCCGGTGCAGTTCCTGCTCGCTCTCGATGTGCCAGCGGTGCACCCCGGCGTCCACGGCGGCGGCGATCTCGGCGGGCGTCTTGCCGGGGCCGCCGAAGGCCAGCGGTGCGTCCGGCACAGCCGCCCGCACGTGCGCCAACTCGCCTCCGCTGGAGACCTCGTAGCCGTCGACCGCGTCGCGCAGCGCGGCCAGCAGCGGCGCCTCCGGATTGGCCTTGGCGGCGTAGTACAGCTCGACCCGCGCGGGCAGCGCGGCCCGGACGGCGGCGGCGTGCGCGCGCAGCGCCGCCAGGTCGTAGACGTAGGCGGGCAGGGCGTCGGGCGCGAGGGCGGCGACGTGCCGGCGGACGATCTCGGTCATCGGGCGGCGCTCCCGAGGGAGAGGGGGGCGGAGGTGCGGGAGGCCTGGGCGAGGACGGATCCGGCGAGCGGCGAGGGCAGGCGGACGTAGCCGGCCTGCCGGTCGGCCTTGCGCTCCCAGCGGGTGAGCAGGTTGGCCTTGGCCGGCAGCGGCACGCCCGCGAGCAGTGCCCGCAGCCGGGGCGGCCGGCCGTGGCCTGCCGCGTACTGCTCCAGAGTGTCCCGGACCACCTGCCACAGGGCGCCCTCCAGCTCGGGGTGGCGGTCGGCGAGGGCGGCGAGCAGTTCGGCGACGTGGTTGACCAGCAGGCAGTAGACCACCCGGTCCCAGCCCCGCTCGGCGTCGTACGTCATGGGCCCGGCGACCTCGGGCGGGAGGGCGGCCAGGATGTCGGCGTTGTGCTCGGGGACGAGCTTGGTGCCCTCCAGATCGCGGAAGAGCACCTGGGTGGGGTGCCCGGTGGCGTCTACGCCGATGAGCACGTTCTGCAGGTGCGGTTCCAGCACCACGCCGTGGTCGAAGTAGGCGGCGAGCACGGGCGGGACGAGCAACCCCAGATAGGCCCGCCACCAGTCCAGGGCCTGGTAGGCGTCCGAACTCCCCTCCAGCAGACGGGAGATGTGGGCGGAGCTGGTCGGGTGCTCGTCGGCGACGGCGGCGGCCAGCAGCGGGGTGACGCCGGGTCGCAGCACGCCGCCGAAGCCCTCGCGGACGATCAGGCCGAAGCCCTCGTAGAGCGCCTGGTCGGGTCGGCCGTCGGTACCGGGCAGGGCGAGGGTGCGGAACGCGGGCTCGCGCAGCATCGCCGCGTCGGGGAAGCGCCGGGCGAGGTCGGCGAGGGCGGGGGCGAGCAGCCGGGTGAGCGCGACGGCGCCGGTGAGTTCGTAAGCGGCGTTCTTGCGCAGGCAGTTGGTGATGCGCACGTTGAGGCTGAACTTGAGGAAGGCGTCCGCGCCGTGGAGGGTGCGCACCGAGGCGGTGGCGGCGAACTCCTCGCCGCGCGGCCCGAGGTCGAGGACGTCACCGCGGTCCAGGGCATCGCGCAACAGCGGGTGATCGCCGATGAGTTGGTACTGCCAGGGGTGGGCGGGCAGCAGACGGTAGCCGTCCGGGACGTCGCCGAGGCCGTCCAGCAGGGCGCTCGCGCTCTCGTCCAGGGACTGCTCGGCGAGCAGTTCGGTGCGGACGGCGAGGTGGCGCAGCGGGAACGCCGCACGGGACTCCGGGGCGTACCCGCGCCAGTCCCCCCGGGCGGCGGAGCGGGACTTGGGTGCCGGGTGGAAGCGGTGGCCGAACAGCAGGGCCTGCTCGGACTCCAGGTAGCGGTCCGGTCCGGAGGCCGGGCGGTCGGCCAGGCTCTGCCGGAGGCCGTCGTGGCTGGAGGTGACCTGGCCCAGGAACTCCTCGTTCACCGTGCCGGTGCGCAGCTCCAGTTCGTCCTGTACGTGTTCCGCCAGCTCGCGCCAGTCCAACTCCGCCCAGCTGCCGCCTCGTTCGATCTCGACCGGGCCGGTGAAGCGGTGCGCGCCGAGCAGCGAGGTGCGGCGCAGGGCGATCCGCAGCAGGGCGCCGCGCCGGGGCAGGCGCAGCAGCAGGCGGCCGTCGGCCACGGCGGTCTGGTGCTCGGGGGCGGAGACTTCCCGCAGCAGGCAGTTCAGCAGGGTGTGGGCCACCGCGTCGTCGGCGGTGGGCAGTTCGCGGCTGATCGGCTCGTGAGCGATCGACTTGCGGGTGATCGGCTCGGGGGTGATCGGCTCGGGGGTCATCGGCGACTCCAGCGCTGGCGGAGGGACGGGAGGGAGAACGCGGTGGCCGCGACGGCGGCCAGCAGGGCGGCGGCGGTGCCGGCCACCACGGGCGCGGCGGCGCCGAACTGCCCGTTGGCCAGCGCTGCGACGGCGCCGGCGGCGACGGCGCCGCCCTTGGAGACGAGTTCGAGCGTGCCGAACATCCGCCCGGGCGCGCGCCCTTGGGCCGCTCCGGCGGCGAGTACGGCGAGGCAGACCAGGCCGAGCGTGAGCCCGGCGCCGAGCAGCAGCCGGACGGCGACGAAGACCGGGAGCGAGTACGCGACGGCGTGCCCGGCCAGGCCGAGCGCGACGAAGCCGAAGCCGAGCGCGATGCCGGTGTGCGGGCGGGCGTGGAACAGCGTGTGGATGCGCGCGGCGAACACCAGGTAGCACAGGTGCGGCAGGGCGAACAGCACGCCGGTGGTGGTGCCGGAGACGCCGGGCAGCCGTTGCTCGGCGAGCGAGATGAGATAGGGGAAGGAGATGACGGTGGCGAAGACGAAGACGAACTCGAAGACGTAGAGCGGGAGGAGCGGGGCGGCGGGTGCCCGCTCGACGCGTCCCTCCGACGCGGGGGCGGCCGCCGGACGGTCCGGCTCGGGCAGCAGGGACAGCAGCAGTGCGGCGGCGAGCGGGAGGACGGCCATCACCAGGTACTGGCGGTGCGGGTCGATCCACGGGGACAACGCACCGACCAGGATCGGCGCGGCCACCAGGGCTGCCCGGGCGCTGCCCTGCATCAGGGTGAGTGCGCGGGACAGCCGCGGTCCGTCGAGGGCGGCGGCGAGGTAGCCGTTGGTGGCGGCGAAGGTGCCGCCGAGGAAGCCCTGGAGGACCAGTGCGAGGGTGAACGCGGGCAGACTGCCGGCGGCTCCGGCCAGCAGGAAGGAGACGGTGAGCCCGAGTTGGGCACGCAGCAGCAGCCGCTTGCGGCCGAAGCGGTCGGCGAGCCGGCCCCACAGCGGTGCGCCGAGCGCGCTGAAGACCGTCGGTACGATGTAGAGCACACCGGCCCACCGGGCCTGCGGATCGCCGAGCGTGGGCAGGATCGCGGTCAGGTACGGCGGCAGGCCCAGTGCGGCGAAGGAGGCGACGAAGTAGCAGGCGGCGACGGCGTGCACCTGGCGGCGGCCGAGTCCGCCAGCGTGGTCCGTCCCGTGGCCGGAGCGCTGCGGAACGGTCTCCACACTCACCGGGCGATCCCGTTCGCCAGCAGGTAGTTGGGGCCGCTGGTGTAGTGCTTGTTGATGTCGGCGGCGCCCGAGCGCTGCTTGCTGAGCAAGGTCCCGGCGCTGACCATGGCCTTGACCGGCAGGCGTTCGGCCTCCAGCAGGTCCGTCCACAGCGGCTCGCCGGCCGGCCCGATCCGGTCCACCGCCTCGGCCAGGCGCTTTCGCAACAGTGTGAGTACGTCAGTGAGTTCGGCGCGACGGTGCTCGGCGAGGCCGAACGCGAGCGCGCCGGTGCACAGGTGCCCGGTGATGGTGGTGAACAGGTCGGTGAGCGCCCGGTCGTCGTCGCCGAAGATCCGGGCGTCGTCGAAGTCGTCCTGGGTCGGGGCGAGTTCGCCGAGGCGGGCGGTCATCCGGGCGGTGTGCACACGCGGGCCGTCGTCGTCCTTGTAGAGCAGGCGCAGTCCGTCGTCGTCGAGCACCAGGGAGGTGTTCTGCTGGTGCGACTCCAGCGCTATGCCGTAGTCGAACAGCGTGGTCTGCCAGTCCAGCAGGAGTTCCAGCAAGGAGTCGTAGAAGGCGAGTTGGTCGCCGTCGTGGAAGCGGTCGGCGAGGTGGTCGAGCACCAGGCGACCGCCGGGCGCGGGGGCCAGCAGGGCGGCCAGCGGGACGGTGACGGCCCGCTCCAGCCCGGCGGGGTAGCGGCGCAGCAGGACGGCCAGCAGTTCGTGGCCGGCGTGCGCCCAGGTCTGCTCGTCGGCGTGCAGGACGCGGTCGGCGAAGCGCGGCTCGCGGGCCAGCACGGCCTCGATCAGGCGCTGGCCGGCGGCGCCGTCGAGCAGCGTGCCGGGCTTGATGGTGCGGCGGTTGAGCCGGCCCAGCGTGGCGGTGGCGAGCGGGAGTTTGAGGTGGCAGGCGGGGTCGTCGGCGACGGCGACGGTGCGCATGGAGAGCGTCGGCACGACGGTCAGGTACGGCCGCTCGGCGAGCACCGCGCGGCCGGCCAGGCCGACCGCCTCCAGCGCCTCGTCCAGCGGGGCGCCGACGGTGAGGGGGTGGACCGGCAGGGTGGTCCAGCCGTCGCCGGGGCAGGCGTCCGCAAGGCCCAACCAGGCCGGAGTGGGCCACCAGCTCGGGAGCGGACGCCGGCCGTGGGTGGTGAGGGCATCGGTCGGGACGGCCAGCCAGCGCAGCTCGAATGCGGGGTGGAACTCCGGTGCATAGGAGTTCAGTTGGTGTTCGGTGAGGCCGGCCCGGCCGCGCGCGGTCGGGTAGACGGGGTGGTCGAGGTAGGCGGCCAGGGTGTCGTGGCCGAGGGCGGCGGCCAGGCCGGTCCAGTCGGCCGGGTCCTCGCCGTACAGGTCGGTGAGCCGGGCGTGCACCTCGGGCCGTGCGCGCTCGTGCAGTTCCATGGTGGCGAGGGTCTGGCGGCACTCCTCGGCGAAGGCGGCCCAGCCGGGCCGGTCCTCGGCCTCGGCCAGACCGGCCAGGGCCGCCACGATGGCGTCCAGACCGGTGAGCCGGCGCCCGGCCAGTTCCAGCAGGGGCAGCCGGGCGGCGTACTCGCACTGGAAGCCCTCGGCGGCGACGGGCAGGGCGAGTTCGGCGTCCGTGACGGTGAACCAGGGGCCGTCCGCGCGGTCCTCCGCGGCGCCGCGGGAGCGCAGGCCGAGGACGTCCTCGCGCAGCAGGGCGGAGAGCACCCGCAGGGTGAGCTGCTCGTCGGCGGTCACGGGGTGATCTCCCAGCGGTTGGCGGCGCGGAACCGGGCGACGGCCGCGTCCACGGCCTCCTGGTCGGCGCCGATGGCCCACATCACGCCCAGGTAGTCGCGGTTGGTGCGGTAGTGCTCGTGCCGCTCGCCGAGCGGGCGCAGCGGGCGGTAGGCGAGCCGGACGCCGTCGTGCTCCTCGTCGTACGGGCCGGGGGCGGCGGTGAGGAGGCCGGCCCGGTCGGCGCAGACCACCTCGTTGCGGGCCCGGCGCGGGGTCGCGGCGCACTGCGCGCCGAGGTCCGCGGGGAGTTCCCGGCCGAGGTGGGTGGCGAGGATGTGTTCGAAGAGCGGGACGCCGAGGATTTCGGCGAGCATCAGGTCGCACTGGTCGCCGATGGCGCGGTAGTTGACCTCGATGATCCGGGCGCGGCCGTCCGGCTGCACGACGAACTCGGTGTGGCAGGCGCCGAGTCCGATGCCGAGCGCGTCGAGTTGGGCGAGCACCTGCGCGACCACCTCGGCGGGGTGCGCGGGGACGAACTCCAGCACCTCCTCGATGAAGTCCGGCGGCGGGGAGAGCTGCGTGCGGAAGCCGCCGAGGACGTGCCGGCGGCGGCCGTCGCCGAGGGTCTCAAGGGTGCACAGCCGGCCGTCCAGGAACTCCTCGACGACCAGCGTCGCGCCGGCCCGGCGGTGCTGGATCTCCCGGCAGCGGAGGGCGAGTTCGGCGGCGTCGGCGACCAGTGTGACGTCCTCGCTGGCCACTCCCTCGCGGGGTTTGACCACGCAGGGGAACGGCGGCTCCAGCTCGGCCGGGTCCTGCCCGGGGGCCAACTCGGCGGACCAGACGGTGTCCTGGCCGGTCAGGGCGAGATGGCGGCGCAGCTGGCCCTTGTCCTTGGCCCGCAGTGCGGCCTTCCAGTCCTTTCCGGGGAGGCCGAAGTACTCGGCGGCCAGGGCGGTCTGGGTCTGCAGGTGGTCGCTGTTGCTGAACACCGCGTCGGGCGCGTGATGGCGGGAGACCAGGCTGCTCACGGCGCGGAAGTCCCGGACGTCGCACTCCAGCACCTCGGGTGCGGTGAACGGGAGGTCGGCGTAGGCCTTCCGGTGGGGTTCGGCGTGGTCGGTCAGGACGGTGACGTCGAGCCCGAGCCGGGCGGCGGCGGGCAGGAAGCCCGCGGTGACCGAGTCGGTGGGGTTCAGGGCGAGCAGGTAGAGCCGCATGGGGTGGTGGTCCTTGAGAGTGGTGACGGACGAGAGCGACGGCGGGCGGATCACGGGGCACGTCGGGAGGGCAGCGAAGAGATGACAGGCGACAGATGACAGATAACAGATTTCGAAATCTGTTATCTGTTTGTTGTCATCTGTCATCTGTTCGTTGTCGGCTGTTCGGTGGCGGCTGCTGCTGTGGCCGCCACCGCCACCGCCACCGCCACCGCCATCTCGTCCGCCCGCCGTCGTCCGTCGGCGGTTACTTGGGTGCGTCCACGCCCGCGGCCTTGGCGATGTCGCCGAGCATGGCGTCGGCGGCCTGGACGCCGATGCCGGACATCCAGGTCTCGTCCGGGACGTTGAAGACCTTGCTGTTCTTGACGGCGTTCAGGCCCTGCCAGACCGGGGTCTGCTGGACCTCGCTCTCCTTGGTCTTGGACGGGTCGTCGGCGGTGGTGACGAACACCAGGTCGGCGTCGGCCTGGTTGATCTGCTCGGCGCTCACCTCGACGATGTTCTTGTCGACGTCCTGGGCGGCCGGGCGGGCCAGGCCGACGTCCTTGAGCACCACGCCGCTGTAGGAGGCCTTGGCGTAGAGGCGGGTCGGTCCGGCCACGAAGCGGACCACCGAGGCGGTCGGCATGGCGCCGCCGTTCTTCGCCTTGATCGCCTCGCCGAGCTTGGCGGCCCGCGCCTCGTAGTCGGCGAGCGCCTTCTTGGCCTCGTCCTCCTTGCCGAGCGCCTGCGCGTAGAGGGCGAGGTTCTCCTTCCACGGGAACCCGGTGGTCTCGGCGAGCACGGTCGGCGCGATCGCGTTCAGCTGGTCGTAGACCTTGGCGTGGCGGACCTTGGAGGAGAGGATCAGGTCGGGCTTGAGGGAGGCGATCAGCTCCAGGTTCGGCTCGTTCATCGGGCCGACGTCCTTGGTGTCCTTGATCTTGTCCTTGAGGTAGTTCGGGAACCCGCCCTCGGTCTTCATGTGCGGCGACACCGCGCCGACCGGCGTGATGCCGAGCAGCGTGACGTCGTCCAGCTCGCCGCTGTCCAGCACCACGACGCGCTTGGGCTGGGCCTTGATCTGGGCCGTTCCGGCGGCGTGGGTGACGGTGCGCGGGAAGCCGGCGGAGGCGCCGGCGCTCGCGGAGGCGGCGTCCCCGCTCTGCTTGGTCCCGCCGTCGCTGCCGCAGGCGGCGAGCAGCGTGGTGGACAGGGCGACGGCGAGAACGGCGACGGGGAGGCGGCGGTTCATGGGGTTCCTTGGATCGGGTCGAGCGGGTGTCGGGGGTGAGGAGCGTCGGGGGTGAGGAGCCGGGGGGGGGGGGGGGGCAGCGGTCAGCGGTCGGCGGCGCGCGGCCGGGTCCGTGCCCGGGGGACGACCAGCGGCGTGCCGGTCTCCGGGTCGGGCACCACCCGGCACGGCACCTGGAACACGGCCTCGACCAGGTCGGCGGTGAGGACCTCGGCGGGCGGTCCGGCGGCGGCGAGCCGCCCGTCCTTGAGCACCACCAGGTGGTCGGCGTACCGGGCGGCCTGCCCGAGGTCGTGCAGCACCATGACGACGGTGCGTCCGGCCTCGGCGTGCAGGTCGGCGACCAGGTCGAGGACGTCGAGCTGGTGGCGCAGGTCGAGGAAGGTGGTCGGCTCGTCGAGCAGCAGCAGTTCGGTGTCCTGGGCCAGCGCGAGCGCGATCCAGGCGCGTTGGCGCTGCCCGCCGGAGAGCCGGTCGACCTGCTGGTCGCGCAGTTCGGCGGTGCCGGTCCGGGCGAGGGCGTCCTCGACGGCGGCCTGGTCGGTCTTGGACCACGGGCTGAGCATCCGCTGGTGCGGGTACCGGCCGAGCCGTACCAGCGCCTCGACGGTGATCGCCTCGGGGGTGACCGGCTGCTGCGGCAGCAGGCCCATCCGCTTGGCGAGGGCCCGGGCTGACATCCGGTGGATGTCGGAGCCGTCCAGGGTGACGGTGCCGGCGGCGGGGTCGAGCAGCCTGACCAGTCCGCGCAGCAGGGTGGACTTGCCGCAGGCGTTGGGCCCGACGATGGCGGTGACGGCGCCGCCGGGCAGTTCGAGGTCGAGCCCGTCGACGATCGTGCGGTCGCCGTAGCGCAGGTCGAGGCCGTGCGCGGCGAGCCGGTTGACGGTGGTGGTGACGGACTCGACGGTCGTCGTGGGCGTCATCAGTTGCTCCTCTGGGGAGGCCGGCCCTGGCGGATCATCAGCGCCAGGAGCCAGGGCGCGCCGAGCGTGGCGGTGACGGCACCGACCGGCAGGCCGTGGACGGGGATCACGTGGAGCACGAGGAGGTCGGCGGACAGCAGCAGGACGGCGCCGGTGAGCGCGGTGAGTCCGAGCGTGCCGAGGGTGGGCGGCCCGGCGAGCAGCCGGACCAGGTGCGGCACGGCGAGCGCGACGAACGCGACCGGGCCGGTGAGGGCGGCAGCCAGCGAGGCGAGGGTGATGCCGAGCAGCAGCAGCCAGAGCCGGTCCCGGCCGGGGTTGAGGCCGAGGCCGCCGGCCGAGTCGTCGCCGAGGTCGAGGACCGCGATCCGCCGCTGGCAGAGCAGCACGGCCAGGGCGGTCAGTGCGATGGCGGTGCCGCCGATCCAGACCTCGGTCCAGTTGCGGCCGTAGAGCGAGCCGGTGGTCCACTGCATCGCGGAGGAGGCCAGCTCGGCCGGGAACCGTACGATCATCAGGTTCACGGCGGCGGCGAGGCCCTGCTGCACCGCCAGGCCGACCAGCACCAGCCGGGTGACGGCCATCTTCGACCGCCAGGCGAGGCCGCCGAGCAGCAGCGCCGCCAGCAGTCCGCCGCCGAGCGCGGCCAGCGGGATCAGCTGCTGGGAGGCGCCGGTGGCGAGCATCAGCACCGCGCCGAAGGACGCGCCGCCGGTGACACCGATGGTGTCGGGGGAGGCCAGCGGGTTGCGGAAGAGCCGCTGGAGCATCGAGCCGGCCATCGCCAGACCGGCCCCGGCGATCAGCGCCGACACCACCCGGGGCGCCCGGAACTGCTGCACCACCAGGACGTTTCCGGGTTCGCCCTGCCCGACCAGGGCGCGCAGCGCGTCCCATCCGGACAGGCTCACCTGTCCGGTGCCGAGCGCGACGCCGGTCAGCACCACCAGGACGACGGCGGCCAGCGCCGACCACGCGGCGGTGCGGGCCCGGCGGCGGGCGAGTGTGCCGACGGGCACGGCGAGCGCGGTCACCGGGCCACCTTCCGGGCCAGTACGGCGAGCAGCGGTGCGCCGAGGAAGGCGGTCACGATGCCGACCTCGATCTCGGAGGGGCGCACCACGAGCCGTCCGAGCACGTCGGCGGCGAGCAGCAGCAGCGGACCGGTGATCAGGCAGCCTGGCAGCAGCCAGCGGTGGTCGTTGCCGAGCAGCGGGCGGACCAGGTGCGGCGCGGCCAGTCCGATGAACGCCACCGGCCCGGCGACGGCCACCGCGCTGCCCGCGAGCAGGACGACGGCCAGCCCGCCGGCCAGTCGGATCCGGGCCACCGGCACGCCGAGCGACTGGGCGGTCTCGTCGCCGAGGGCGAGCGCGTTGAGGGCGGGTGAGATCGCGAACGCGCCCAGCAGGCCGAGCAGCAGGAACGGCAGCACGGGGGTGAGGGTGTCCAACTGCCGCCCGCCGATCGATCCGGCCAACCAGAACCGGGCCTCGTCCAGGGTGCGGTGACTGGCCAGCATCAGCGCGGAGGTCCAGGAGGTGAGCACCACGGTGAGCACGGTGCCGCCGAGCGCGAGCCGGACCGGGTCGAGGTCGCCGCCGCGCCGGGACATCGCGTACGCGGCGACCGCGGCGACGGCCGCCCCGGCGAAGGCGAACCAGACGTATTGGACGGGCCGGGTGAGGCCCAGCGCGTAGATCGCGGCGACCACGGCGAGGCTCGCGCCGGCGTTGACGCCGAGGGTGACCGGGGAGGCGAGCGGGTTGCGGGTGACGCCCTGGGCGACCGCCCCGGCGACGCCGAGCGCGGCCCCGACGGCCAGCCCGATCACCGTTCGCGGCAGGCGAAGGCCCGTCACCACATCGGCATCGCCGCCGTGGGCGGCCCCGGTGAGGGCGTCGGCCACGGTGGACAGCGGGATGGATCGGGAGCCGAGCGCGAGGCTCAGCGCGGCACACAGCACGAGCGCGCCCACACCGGCGACCAGCAGCAGGGGCCGCTGGACCGCCGAGGATCGAGGCGTCGCCGGGGCTGTGGTGGCCGGCGGGTCGGTTCTCAACACGAGTCGACATCTTAGGTTAGGTTTGCCTAAGTTCGTCAATCTCGGGTTGCCTGGTCCGATGTCGGGCCGTTCGTCGCGGCGTCGACCCGTCCGGGTGTCGTGGGTGTCGCGCCGCCCGGCCCGGCCCCGGGTGATGCACTTCCTGAGGCATTGTAAGGTGAGGCTCACCTTATTCGATCATGCGGAGTCGATCCACGGAGCGCCGATGATCCCCGGAACACCCCTGCCCGTCGCACCGACGTCCACCCTGCCCGGCGACTACCGGCGCCTGCGCGAGCTCTGCCCGGTGCTGGAACTGCGCCTGCTCGACGCCGACGAACCCGACCCCCGAGCCGCCGACGGCTGGTACTCGGGGGCCGAACTCGCCGCCGACGAACGGGCCCTGGCCGCCGCCCTGGCCGGCGAGGAGGAGCGCATCGCCGCCGAACACGGCCGCGCCCCCCGCCCGCACGTCACCGCCTCCAGACTGCTGCACCACTACGTCTGGTCCGCGTGCCTGCTCATCGCGGGCCCCTGGCACCTCGCCCGGAAAGTCCCCCTCGTCGACCCCGCCGACCTCTGGCTGCACGCCCCCACCGGGGACCTCGCGCTGCGCCCGCGCGGCCACGTCACCCTCCCCGGCGACGACGAACTCCGCGCCGAACTGCGGGCCGCCGTGGTCGCCCACGTCGAGCCGGTGCTCGCCGCCTTCGCCGCCCCCAGCCGGCGCCGCGACCGCGCGCTCTGGGGCATGGTGACGGACGACCTCGCCTCCGCCGTCTGGTACCTCGGCCGGATGCTCGGCGAGGAGGACACCGCGGTCGTCGCCGCCGAGGCGGTGCTGCCCGGCGGCACCCTCCCGCTGCCCGGCGCCGCCGACTTCCGCCGTCTGCACACCCCCGACGGGTGCGGCCACCACACCCGTACCCGGCTCGGCTGCTGCCTCTACTACGCCGTCAAGCCCGAGGCCGCCGCCTGCCTGACCTGCCCGCGCACCAGCGACGAGGAACGGCTGCGCCGGTTCTGAGAGGTCCGTCCGCGGATCGTCGGCGGGGGGATCGTCGGGGGGGGGAGTTGGGGGATCGTTGAGGGGATCGTCGGGGGCGGTTCGTTGATGCTCCTATGGGTTGTCAAGCGGTGGTGAGCCATTCGCGGTAGGCGTTGGCGAGGTCGTCGTCTCGGCGGGTGCCGCGTTCGAGGGTGGAGATGGTGGCGGGCCAGACGCCGAAGTGGTTGGCGACGGCGGTGAGGGTGATGTTCTTGGCCTGGCGGGCGGGCCGGAGGTCGGCGGTCTCGGGGGCCGTGACGGTCGTGGTGAG
>NZ_JBHXML010000002.1:0-41631 GCF_042720345.1 Kitasatospora sp. NPDC058478
GCCGCCAGGCCGGCCACCGTCGGCGCCTCGAAGAGCGCGCGCAGCCCGACCTCGGCCCCCAGGGCCGAACGGACGCGGGAGACCAGTCGGGTGGCGAGCAGGGAGTGCCCGCCGAGGTCGAAGAAGTCGTCGTCGACACCGACCTGGCCCCGGCCCAGCACCTCGGCGAACAGCTCGCACAGGATCTGCTCCTGCGGCGTGCGCGGCGCCCGGCCGACCTCGGCCGAACCGAGGTCGGGTGCGGGCAGCGCGGCGCGGTCCAGCTTGCCGTTGGGCGTCAGCGGCAGCACGTCCAGCACCGTGAACACGGCCGGCACCAGGTAGTCGGGCAGCCGGTCGCGCAGGTGTGCCGCCAGCTCCGCCGGACGGACGGTCGCGTCCGGACGAGCCGTGACGTAGCCGACGAGCCGGTCGCCCTGGGCCACGACCGCGGCCTGGGCGACGGCGGGGTACTCGGCCAGGGCGGCCTCGACCTCGCCGAGTTCGACGCGGAAGCCGCGCACCTTCACCTGCTGGTCGGCGCGGCCGACGTACTCCAGCTCACCGTCCGCCCGGCGCCGCACCACGTCCCCGGTGCGGTACATCCGGTCACCACCCGCCCCGAACGGGCAGGCGACGAAGCGCCCCGCCGTCAGGGACGGCCGGTTCAGGTAGCCGCGCGCCAGACCCGGCCCCGCGACGTACAACTCCCCTGCCACACCCGGTGCTACGAGGCGCAGTCGCTCGTCCAGCACATACACCCGGAAGCCCGCGACCGGCCGGCCGATCGGCGGCACGCCGGAGCCCGCCGCCAGCGGGGCGCTCATCGTCGCGCACACCGTCGTCTCCGTCGGGCCGTACGCGTTGACCATCCGCCGCCCGGGCGCCCACCGCGCCACCAGCTCCGGCGGGCACGCCTCACCCGCCACCACCAGGGTGCCGGCTGTGACATCGGTGCTGTCCAGCGCGGCCAGGGCCGAGGGCGGCAGGGTCACATGGGTGACGTCGAGCCGGCGGTCCGTCAGGGCCTCCAGCGGGGCCCCGGACGGGGCGAGCACGAGGGTGGCGCCGGTCAGCAGGGCGCTGCACAGGTCCCAGAACGACGCGTCGAAGCTGGGCGAAGCGAACTGGAGGACGCGGCTGCCCGGCACCAGGCCGAGCCGCTCGACCTGCGCCGCCACCAGACCCGACACCCCGCCGTGGCTCACCACGACGCCCTTGGGACGGCCGGTCGAACCCGAGGTGTAGATCACGTACGCCGGATGCCGGACGTCGAGCGCGACCACCGGATCCGTGTCCGGCCGGTCTCCGTCGCCCACCATCGCCGGGTCGTCGACCAGCATCGCCGGGCAGGCGTCCGCCAGCATGAAGTCGATCCGCGCCCGCGGGTACGCCGGATCCACCGGCAGGTACGCCGCCCCGGCCTTCAGCACACCCAGGACCGCCACCACCGACTCCACCGAACGCGGCAACGCCACCGCCACGACCTGCTCAGGACCCACACCCCGCGCGACCAACGCATGCGCGAACCGGTTCGCCCGGGAGTTCAACTCCCGGTACGTCAACTCCGCGTCACCACACACCAGCGCGACCTCGTCCGGCACCACCGCCACCTGCGCGGCGAACAGTTCCGGCAGGCTCACCCCGGCCGCCCCGCCCTCGACGGCGGGCAGCAGCTCGCGGCGCTCCTCGGCCGACAGCAGCTCGATCCCGCCGATCGGCTGGTCGGGCGCGGCGGCGACCGCGGCCAGCAGCCTGGTCCACCGGGCGACCAGGGCCTCGACCGTCGAACGGTCGAACAGGTCGGTGCTGTACTCGACCGCACCGCTGAGCCCGGCCGGCGCGCCGTCGGGCCCGTGCTCCTCCGCGAACCCGAAGGTCAGGTCGAGCCGCGCGGTCCCGGTGAGCACGCTCACCCCCGAGACCCGCAGGCCGGGCAGCCGGAAGTCCCCGCCGGGCGCGTTCTGCACCACCAGCCCGGTCTGGAACAACGGGTGGTGCGACAGCGACCGGGCCGGGTTCAGCGCCTCCACCAGGTGCTCGAACGGCACGTCCTGGTGCGCGTACGCCGACAGCGCCGTCTCCCGCACCCGCCCCAGCAGTTCGCCGAAGCTCGGATCACCGCTCGTGTCGGTGCGCAGCACCAGCGTGTTCACGAAGAACCCGACCAACTCGTCCAGCGCCTCGTCGGTCCGGCCCGCGATCGGGCTGCCGATCGGAATGTCCGTGCCCGCGCCCAGCCGCGTGTACAGCGCCGCCAGGCCCGCCTGCAGCACCATGAACAGGCTGGCCCCCGACCGTCGCGCCAACCCCAGGAGGGCGGCGTGCAGTTCGGCGTCGATCCGGAGTTCCAGCAGGTCTCCGCCGTACGACATGGTGGCCGGGCGGGGCCGGTCGACCGGCAGTTGCAGCTGCTCGGGCAGCCCGGCCAGCTCCTCGCTCCAGTACCGGACCTGCCGGGCGAAGAGGCTGTCCCCGTCGTGCTCGTCGCCGAGGATCTCGTGCTGCCACAGTGTGTAGTCGCCGTACGTCACCGGCAGCGGCGGCCAGGCGGGTGACCCGCCATCCCGCCGGGCGGCGTAGGCGGTGGCCAGGTCACGGGCCAGCGGGCCCATGGACCAGCCGTCACCGGCGATGTGGTGCATCACCAGCAGCAGTACGTGCTCGTCCGGCGCGACCGCGAACAGCTCCGCCCGCAGCGGTACTTCCGAGGTCAGGTCGAAGGCGCGCACCGCCGCCTCGCGCAGCAGGGCGGGCAGCTCCGCCTCGCCGGCCGCCCGCACGGTCAGCGGGACGGGCACCTCCGCGGGGTCCAGCACCCGCTGGTGCGGGATGCCCGCAATGTGCGGGAAGACGGTCCGCAGGGTCTCGTGCCGGGCCAGCACGTCGGTGAGCGCGGCGCTCAGCGCGTCCCGGTCGAGCTCGCCGCTCAGCCGCAGGGCCAGCGGCATGTGGTAGGTGGCGCTCGGTGCCCCGAACTGCTGGAGGAACCAGAGCCGGCGCTGGGCGAAGGACAGCGGCATGGGCTCACGGCGGGGCCGGGGCACCAGGGCCTGCCGCGCGGTGGCGGCGTCGTGCAGCCCGGCCGCGAGCCCGGCCGGTGTCGGGGTCCGGAACAGGCGGCGCAGCTCCAGCTCGACCCCGAGGGTCGCCCGGACCCGGGAGACCAGCCGGGTGGCGAGCAGCGAGTGCCCGCCCAGGTCGAAGAAGTCGTCGTCGACCCCGACCTGGCCCCGGCCCAGCACCTCCGCGAACAGCTCGCACAGGATCTGCTCCTGCGGCGTGCGCGGCGCCCGGCCGGTCTCCCTGGTCGTGGCCTCGGGCGCCGGCAGCGCCGCCCGGTCCAGCTTCCCGTTCGGCGTCAGCGGCAGCACTTCCAGCAGCACGAACGCCGACGGCACCAGGTACTCCGGCACCCGGCCGCGCAGGTACGCCGTCAGCGCCGCCGCGGTCGCCCCGCTCCCGGCCACCGGGACGACGTACGCGACGATCCGGTCCTCCCGGGCGAGCACCGCGACCTGGGCGACGCCCGGATGCGCCGTCAGCTCGGCCTCGATCTCGCCCGGCTCGACCCGGAACCCGCGGACCTTCACCTGGTGGTCCACCCGCCCGGCGAACTCCAGCTCGCCGTCGGCACGCCAGCGCACCAGGTCGCCGGTGCGGTACATCCGGGCACCGGCCGGACCGTACGGGTCGGCGACGAAGCGCCCGGCGGTGAGCCCAGGCCGGTTCAGGTAGCCACGGGCCAGCCCCGCCCCGGCGAGGTACAGCTCGCCCAGCACCCCGGGGGCTACCGGTCGAAGCGCCGAATCCAGCACGTACACCTGGCAGTTGGCGATCGGGCGGCCGATCGGCACCGGCAACGGGCAGCCGGCGGGGTCGGCCGGCAGCGAGTAGGCGGTGATCACATGGGTCTCGGCGGGCCCGTAGTGGTTGTGCAGCACCCGGCCCGGCCGACGGGCCTGGAAGCGGCGCACCGCGCCGCTCAGGCGCATCGCCTCGCCGGCCTGGGCCACCAGTCGGAGGGCCGGCAGCTCCAGCCCGGCCTCCTCCGCGGCCTCGGCGAGTGCCTCGACCACGAGGTTCGGCGCGAACAGCTCGGCCACCTCGTGCCGGTCCAGCCAGTGGGCGAACAGCTCGGCGCTGCGGCGCTGCTCCTCGGTCGGCACCACCAGCGTCTTGCCGTAGAGCAGTGCGGAGAGCACCTCCTGCACCGAGACGTCGAAGCTGATCGCGGTGAACTGCGCGGTGCGCGTGCCGGGTTCACCGCCGACGACCTCATGGTGCCACTCCAGCAGGTTCAGCAGCCCGGCGGCGGGCATCACCACGGCCTTGGGCCGGCCGGTGGAGCCGGAGGTGTAGATGACGTAGGCGGGACGGCGCCCGTCCACGGCCACGGCCGGGTCGTGCTCCGGCAGGTCCCCGTCCGCCGTGACGGCGGCGAGGTCGTCGAGCACCACGGCCGGGCCCGCGTCCTCCAGCATGTACGCGATCCGGGCGGCCGGGTAGTCCGGGTCGACCGGCAGGTACGCCGCGCCCGTCTTGAGCACCGCGAGGACGGCCACCACCAGCTCGGCCGAACGCGGCAGCCGCAGCGCGACGACCTGCTCCGGTCCGACGCCGCGTGCGATCAGCGCGTGGGCCAGGCGGTTGGCCCGGCGGTTCAGCTCGCGGTAGGTCAGCTCGGTGCCCTCGAACACCACGGCCGGAGCCTCCGGGGTCGCCCGGACCCGCGCCTCGAACAGCGCGGGCAGATCAGCCGTGGGGACCGGGCGGGCGGTGTCGTTGCGGGCGACCAGCAGCTCGTGCCGCTCCTCGGTGGTGAGGACCTCGATCCGGCTCAGCGGCCGCTCCGGCTCGGCGACCACCGCCGCCAGCAGCCGCAGCCACCGGGCGAACAGCGTCTCCACCGTGGCGCGGTCGAACAGGTCGGTGCTGTACTCGACCCGCCCGACGATGCCCTCGGCCGGCCCGCCGGTGCCGCCGCGCTCCAGCAGGTGGAAGCCGAGGTCGAACATCGCGGTGGGCGTGCGCACCAGGAGGATCTCGGAGCCCAGACCGTCCAGCGCGAACTCGGTGCGGGGCACGTTCTGCAGCGCGAGCAGCACCTGGAACAGCGGCTGGCGGGCCGACGACCGGGCCGGGTTGAGGGCCTCGACGACGTGCTCGAACGGCAGGTCCTGGTGAGCGTAGGCGGCCAACGCGCCCTCCCGGACCCTGGCCAGCAGCTCCGCGAAGGTCGGGTCGCCCGAGGTGTCGGTGCGCAGCACCAGGGTGTTGACGAAGAACCCGACGAGCTCGTCCAGCGCCTGGTCCGTCCGGCCGGCGACCAGGCTGCCGACCGGGATGTCCGTGCCCGCGCCGAGTTTGTCCAGCAGCGATGCCAGGGCGGCCTGCAGCACCATGTACACGCTGGCACCGTGCTCCCGGCCCAACCGGACCAGCCCGGCGTGCAGTTCCGGGTCCAGTTCGACGTCGAGGTGCCCGCCGGCGTAGGAGGGGGTCGCAGGGCGGTGGCGGTCCGTGGGGAGCCGGAGCTGCTCCGGAAGGTCGGCCAGGGTCCGCGTCCAGTGGTCCGCCTGGCGGGCGAACAGGCTGTCCGGGTCGGCCGCGTCGCCGAGCAGCCGGTTCTGCCACAGGGTGTAGTCGGCGTACTGCACGGGCAGCGGAGCCCACTGCGGCTCCTCGCCCCGGCGGCGTGCCGCGTACGCGGTGGCCAGGTCGGCGGACAGCGGGCCCAGCGACCAGCCGTCGCCCGCGATGTGGTGCATCACCAGCAGCAGCACGTGCTCGTCCGGCGCCAGTTCGAACAGCTCTGCGCGCAGCGGCGGTTGGGTCGCGAGGTCGAATCCGTTCGCCGCCGCAGCCGTCAGCAGCTCCGTCAGGTCCGCCTCACCCACGCGGGTGACGGCCAGTCGGGGTGGTGCCGTTCGGGCGTCCAGCACCTCCTGGCGGGGGACGCCGTCGACCTGGGGGTAGATCGTGCGCAGGCTCTCGTGCCGGGCGACGACGTCGCCGAGCGCCGCCCGCAGGGCGTCCTGGTCCAGGTCGCCGGTCAGCCGCCACGCCAGCGGCATGTTGTAGACGGAGCCGGCGTCCTCCAGCTGGTGCAGGAACCACAGCCGTCGTTGGGCGAAGGACAGCGGGACCGTCTCGGGCCGCTCCGCGCGGCGCAGCGCGAGCCTCGCCCGGCCGGCCCCGCCGAGCCCGGCGGCCAGCCCGGCCACCGTCGGCGTCTCGAAGAGGGCGCGCAGCTCCAGTTCCACCCCGAGGGCGGCACGCGCCCTGGCGACCAGCCGGGTGGCGAGCAGGGAGTGCCCGCCGAGGTCGAAGAAGTCGTCGTCGACACCGACCCCGGCCACGCCCAGCACCTCGGCGAACAGCTCCGCGAGGACCTGCTCCTGAGGGGTGCGCGGGGCCCTGCCGGTCCGCACGGCGGTGTGGACGGGTGCGGGCAGCGCGCGCCGGTCCAGCTTGCCGGTGGCTGTCAGCGGCAGGCCCTCCAGGAGCACGAAGGCGGCCGGGACCATGTGGTCCGGCAGTCGCTCGCGCAGGTGTGCCCGCAGCTCCTCCGGCTGGAGTTCCGCCCCGGCGACGGCCACCGGGTAGGCGACCAGCCGCGCGTCCCCGGCCCGGTCCTCCCGGACGGTCACCGCGACCTGGGCGACCTGCGGGTGTTCCGCCAGCGCCGCCTCGATCTCGCCGAGTTCGATCCGGAAGCCCCGGACCTTGACCTGGTCGTCGGTCCGGCCGAGGAACTCCAGGTTCCGGTCGGCGCCCCAGCGCACCAGGTCGCCGGTGCGGTACATCCGCGTGCCGCTCGGACCGAACGGGTCCGCCACGAACCGCCCCGCGGTGAGCGCCGGCCGGTTCAGGTAGCCGCGGGCCAGGCCCGCTCCGGCGAGGTACAGCTCGCCCGCCACGCCCGCGGGCACCGGCTGCAGCGTGCTGTCGAGGACGTACAGCCGGATGCCCCCGAGCGGCCGGCCGATCACCGGGCGCGGACTCGATCCCAGCGGTGCGACGACGGCGTCCACCGTGCATTCGGTCGGCCCGTAGTAGTTCAGGCAGGACACGCCCTCGACCGCCCGCAGCCGCTCCCACAGCTGCTCCGGAACGGCCTCCCCGCCCATCGAGACCACCGCGGGACGGCGCCCCGGGTCGTCCAGGAGCCCCCGTGCGACGAGCACGTGCAGGTAGGACGGGGTGGCGTTGACGTAGTCCAGGCCGACGCGCGTGACGTAGTCGACGAAGGCGTCCGGGTCGGACCAGGTCGCCTCGTCCAGGACGTGCAGTTCGTGGCCCGCGTACAGGCTGGACAGCTGGTCGCAGGAGGCGTCGAACGACACCGAGGTGGTCAGCCCGATGCGCAGCCGTTCCTTCGTCCGCCGGGGGAACAGCAGCGGCCGCTGGCTGACGAAGAGGTTGAGCAGGCCGCCGTGGGTCGACACCACGCCCTTGGGCCTGCCGGTGGAGCCGGAGGTGTAGATCACGTAGGCCGGGTGCCTGGGGTCGACGGCGACCAGCGGGTCCGTCGCCGGGCAGTCGGCCACCAGGGCGGCCGTCGCCGGGTCGTCGAGCACCAGCCACCCGGCCGGGCCGGCCTCCGGCAGCCGGTCCCGGGTCCGGGCGTCGGTCACCACCAGGACCGGGCCGGCGTCCTCCAGCATGTGCCCGATCCGCGCGGCCGGGTACTCGGGATCGACCGGGACGTAGGCCGCCCCGGTCCGCAGCACCGCGAGGATCGCCACCACCAGCTCGGCCGACCTCGGCAGGGCCACCGCCACCAGCCGCTCCGGCCCCGCGCCCCGCGCGATCAGGGCGTGCGCCAGCCGGTTCGCCCGCTCGTCCAACTCCTCGTACGTCAGCGAGACGTCCCCGCACACCAGCGCCACCAGGTCCGGCGTCGCCCGCACCTGCGCCCGGAACAGCTCCGGCACGCTCGCGGCCGGAAGCTCCACCTCCGGTCCGGTGCCCAGTGCCGTCAGGTCATCGCGTTCCTCCGCGGAGAGCACGCCGAACCGGCTGAGCCGCTGCTGCGGGTCGGTGACCGCGACGCGGAGCAGCCGCTCCCAACGGCCGAACATCGTCTCGACGGTGGCCGGGTCGTAGAGGTCGCCGGCGTACTCGACGAGCCCGTCGATCCCCTCCGGGGTGCCGTCCTGCGCCTGGCGCTCGGACATGGTGAAGATCAGGTCGAGCTTCGCGGTGGTCGTGGTCAACGGCATGTCTTCGACGTGCAGCCCGGGTGGCGCGAAGTCGGCCCGGGGCGCGTTCTGCAGCACCAGCATGACCTGGAACAGCGGGTGGTGCGCCAGCGAGCGCACCGGGTTGAGGGCTTCGACCAGGTGCTCGAACGGCAGGTCCTGGTGGGCGTACCCGGCCAGCGAGGTGTCCCGGACCCGGCCCAGCAGCTCGGCGAAGGTCGGATCGCCCGAGGTGTCGGTGCGGAGGACCAGGGTGTTGACGAAGTAGCCGACCAGCTCGTCCAGCGCCTGGTCGGTCCGGCCGGCGACCGGGCTGCCGACCGGGATGTCGTCGCCCGCGCCGAGCTTGCTCAGCAGCGCCGCCAGGCCGGCCTGGAGGACCATGAAGAGACTGGTGCCGTGCTCGCGGGCGAGCTCGCGCAGACCGCGGTGCATCTCGGCGTCCAGTCCGGCGTGCACGAAGCCGCCCCGGCGCGAGGCGGCCGCCGGGCGGGGCCGGTCGGCGGGCAGCTGGATCCGCTCCGGGAGACCGGCCAACTGCCGTGTCCAGTAGGCCGCCTGGCGGGCGAACGGACTGTCCGGGTCAGTGGATTCGCCGAGCAGCTCATGCTGCCAGAGGGTGTAGTCGGTGTACTGGACCGGCAAGCTATCCCACCGCGGCGCCTCGCCGCGGCAGCGCGCCGCGTAGGCGGCGGTCAGGTCCTGCGCGAGCGGGCCCAGCGACCAGCCGTCACCCGCGATGTGGTGGAGCACCACCTGGAGCACGTGCTCGTCCGACGCCAGCTCGAACAGGCCGGCCCGCAGCGGCGCATCACCCGCCAGGTCGAACGGCCGGTCCGTCGCCGCCGCCATCAGGGCGGACAGCTCGGCCTCGGCGGTCCGGCGCACGAGCAGCCGCGGGCGGGCCGCCACGACGCCCAGCACCTGCTGGTACGGGACACCGTCGACGGCCGGGTAGACGGTCCGCAGGCTCTCGTGCCGCCCGACCACGTCCGCGAGGGCTGCCTCCATTGCCCGGCGGTCCAGGTCCCCGGACAGCCGCCAGGCCAGGGAGATGTGGTAGTTCGCGCCGGTGCCGTCCAGCTGGTGCAGGAACCAGAGCCGCCGCTGCGCGAACGACAGCGGGACCAGCTCGGGGCGCTCGCGCCGTACCAGCGCCGCCTGCGCCGGTCCGGCCGCCGCCAGTGCGGCGGCCAGGCCGGCCGGGGTCGGCGCCTCGAACAGGGTGCGCAGCGGCATCTCCACGCCGAGCGTCGCACGGATCCGGGCGGCCAGGCGGGTGGCGAGCAGGGAGTGCCCGCCCAGGTCGAAGAAGCCGTCCTCGACGCCGGCCGACACCACGCCCAGGACCTCGGCGAACAGCTCGCAGAGGACCTGCTCCCGCGGGGTGCGCGGCGCGCGACCGGTGACCACCGGGGCGAGGTCGGGGGCGGGCAGGGCCCGGTGGTCCAGCTTGCCGTTGGCGGTCAGCGGCAGCGCGTCCAGCTCGACGAACGCCGACGGCACCATGTGCTCCGGCAGCCGCTCGGTCAGGTGCTCACGCAGGTCGGCCGGGCGCGGTGCGGCACCGGCGGCCGGGACCAGGTAGGCGACCAGGCGGGTGTCGTCGGCCCGGTCCTGCCGGGCGAGGACGGCGGTCTGGGCGACGCCGGGGTGTGCGGCCAGGGCCGCCTCGATCTCTCCGAGCTCGATCCGGAAGCCGCGGACCTTCACCTGCTGGTCGGCCCGGCCGACGTAGCTCAGGCTGCCTTCCGCAGCCCGGCGCACCACGTCGCCGGTGCGGTACATCCGCGATCCCGGCGGTCCGAACGGGTCGGCTACGAAACGCCCGGCGGTCAGGCCGGGCCGGTTCAGGTAGCCGCGTGCCACGCCGGGGCCCGCGACGTACAGCTCGCCGGGCACGCCCGGGGCCACCGGCCGCAGGCCGTCGTCGAGCACGTACGTCCGCAGGTCCGGGAGGGCCGCGCCGATCCGGCCGGCGGCGGTGCCGGACCGGTCGAGCGCGGCGTACGTGACGTGCACCGTGGTCTCGGTGATGCCGTACATGTTGACCAGCCGCGGCGCGTCGTCCGGGTGCCGTTCGTACCAGGGCGCCAGGCGGGCGGGCTCCAGGGCCTCGCCGCCGAACACGACGGTCCTCATGGCGAGTTCGCTCGGGTGCTCGGCGTCGGCCTGCATCAGCTGGTAGAAGGCGGACGGCGTCTGGTTGAGCACCGTCACCCGCTCGCGGGCGAGGAGCTCCAGGAACCGGCCGGGCGAGCGGCTGGTCTCGTGGTCCACGACCACGAGGCGGCCGCCGTACAGCAGCGGGCCCCACAGTTCCCAGACCGAGAAGTCGAAGGCGTAGGAGTGGAAGAGGGTCCAGACGTCGTCGGCGGTGAAGTCGAACAGCGCCCCCGTGGTGCCGAACAGCCGCACCACGTTGCGGTGCGGGACCACCACGCCCTTGGGCTTCCCGGTGGAGCCCGAGGTGTAGATGACGTACGCCGGGTGACCGGGATCGACGGCGACGGCGGGGTCTGTGTCCGGCAGGCCGTCCAGGTCGGCGGTGTCCAGCAGGAGCCGGTCCACGGACTCCGCGCCGGGCAGGTCACCGATCTGATGAGTCGTCAGCAACAGCGCGGGGCGGGCGTCCTGGAGCAGGTAGGAGATCCGGGCCGCCGGGTACTGCGGGTCCACCGGCACGTAGGCGCCGCCGGCCTTGAGCACCGCCAGTACCGCCACGACCAGCTCGGCCGAGCGCGGCAGCGCCAGTGCCACCAACTGCTCCGGGCCGACACCCCGGCCGATCAGCGCGTGCGCGAGCCGGTTGGCCCGGGCGTTCAGCTCGCCGTACGTCAGGTTGACTTCGCCGTCCGTGAGGGCGACCGCGGCCGGGTCGGCCCGCACCTGCCGCTCGAACAGCGCGGTCAGACTGCTCTCCGGCTGTTCCCCGCTCCGGTCGGCCTCGGCCGGCAGGAGCGCGCGGAGCTCCTCGGCGGACAGCACGTCCACCCGGCCGATCCGCCGACCGGGGTCGGCGACGACGGCGCGCAGCAGCCGCAGCCACCGGTCGACGATCCCCGCCACGGTGCCCTCGTCGAACAGGTCGGTGCTGTACTCGACCACGCCCGACAGCCCCTCCGTACCCGGCTGTTCGGCCAGGATGAAGGTCAGGTCGCACTTGGCCGTGCCGGTGTGCACCAGATCGGTCGTCACCCGCAGCCCCGGCAGGTCGAAGGCGCCGAGCGGGGCGTTCTGCAGGGCGAGCATGGTCTGGAACAGGGGGTGGTGCGCCAGTGTCCGGGTCGGGTTCAGTGCCTCCACGAGGTGCTCGAACGGCACATCCTGGTGCGCGTACGC
Organism: Kitasatospora sp. NPDC058478; assembly: GCF_042720345.1. Classification (NCBI taxonomy): domain Bacteria; kingdom Bacillati; phylum Actinomycetota; class Actinomycetes; order Kitasatosporales; family Streptomycetaceae; genus Kitasatospora; species Kitasatospora sp. NPDC058478. The sequence goes on from NZ_JBHXML010000002.1 coordinate 11,529, forward strand.
GGCCAGCGCGTCGGAGCGCACCCGGCCCAGCAGTTCGGTGAACGACGGGTCGCCGGACAGGTCGGTGCGCAGCACCAGGGTGTTGACGAAGAATCCGACCAGGTCGTCCAACGCCTCGTCGGTGCGTCCCGCGATCGGCGTGCCGATCGGGACGTCGGTGCCGGCGCCGAGCTTGCCCAGAAGGGCGGCCAGACCGGCCTGGAGCACCATGAAGAGGCTGGCGCCACCGTCGCGGGCGAGCTCGCGCAGGCCCTCGTGCAGCTCGGCGTCGACCTGCACCGGCAGGTGGGCACCCCGGTAGGACATCACCGCCGGGCGGGGCCGGTCGAAGGGCAGCTCCACCTGCTCGGGCAGGTCCGCCAACTGCCCCCGCCAGTACGCGAGCTGGCCGCTCAGCAGGCTGTCCGGGTCCGAGCCGTCACCGAGCAGCTCCCGCTGCCAGAGGGCGTAGTCGGCGTACTGGACCGGCAGTGGCGACCACTCCGGCTTCGCCCCCTCGGTACGGGCCGCGTAGGCGGTCCGCAGGTCCCGCAGGAGCGGGCCCGCCGACCAGCCGTCACCGGCGATGTGGTGCACCACCAGCAGCAGCACGTGGTCCTCGGTGCCGAGCCGGAAGAGCTCGGCACGCAGCGGTGGCTCGTCGGAGAGCTCGAAGCCGTACCGCGCCGCCTCCGCCAGCCGCTGCGGCAGGTCGCGCTCGCCGCCCTCGGTCACCCGCAACCGCGGCCGGGCCTCGTCGGCCTCCAGCACCCGCTGGTACGGAACGCCGTCGGCCACGGGGAAGACGGTGCGCAGGCTCTCGTGCCGCTCGACCAGGTCCGTCAGGGCCGCCTCCAGGGCCCGCTCGTCGAGGGTTCCGCCGAGGCGCAGCGCCAGCGGGATGTTGTAGGTGGCGCTCGGGCCCTCCATGCGGTGCAGGAACCACAGCCGGCGCTGCGCGAAGGACAGCGGCACCGTGTCGGGACGCTCGCGTCGCGACAGCGCGGGCCGCGCCCGGCCGGCGATGTCCACCGCCGCCGCCAGTTCCGCCACCGTCGGCGCGTCGAACAGGTCGCGCAGCCCCAGCTCCACGCCGAGCACCGACCGGGCCCGGGCGACCAGCCGGGTGGCCAGCAGGGAGTGCCCGCCGAGGTCGAAGAAGTCGTCGTCGGCGCCGACCTCCGGCACGCCGAGCACCTCGGCGAACAGCCCGGCGAGCAGGTGCTCGGTCGCGGTGCGCGGAGCGCGGCCCGGGTCGGCGGGCTGCCGGTCGGGCGCGGGGAGGGCACGCCGGTCGAGCTTGCCGCTGGGAGTCAGGGGCAGGGCGTCCAGCAGCACGAGGGCGGACGGCACCATGTGCTTGGGCAACCGCTCCCGGAGGTGTTCGCGCAGGGCGGTGTCGGTGACCGTGGCGCCGGGCTCGGCGACGACGTAGACGACCAGTCGGGGCTCGTCCTCGGTACGCACCATGGCGGCGGCCCGGGCGACCTGCGGGTGTTCGGCGAGGACGGCCTCGACTTCGCCGAGCTCCACCCGGAAGCCCCGGACCTTGACCTGATCGTCCGTGCGCCCGAGGAACTCCAGGTTCCGGTCTGCACCCCACCGCACCAGGTCCCCGGTGCGGTACATCCGCGTGCCAATCGGACCGAACGGGTCCGCCACGAACCGCCCGGCGGTCAGGCCCGGCCGGTTCAGGTAGCCGCGGGCCAGGCAGGGCCCGGCGATGTACAGCTCGCCCGGCGTACCGGCCGGCAGCGGCCGCAGGGCGCCGTCGAGCACGTACAGCCGGACGTTGCCGGCGGGCCGGCCGATGACCGGGAGCGGACTCGACCCCACGGAGGCGACCACCGGGTTGACGGTGCACTCCGACGGCCCGTACAGGTTGAGGCAGGACACCCCGGCCGCCGCCCGCAACTCCCCCCACAACCCCTCCGGAACGGCCTCGCCACCGGCCGCGACCAGCCCCGGACGCCACCCCTGGTCACCCAGGAGCCCGTGGGCGACCAGGACGTGCAGGTAGGAAGGGGTGGCTTCGATGTAGTCCAGCCCGCGGCGCGCCGCGTAGCCGACGAAGGCGTCGGGGTCGGTCCAGGTCTCGTAGTCCAGGACGTGCAGCTCGTGCCCCGCGAACAGGGCGAGCAGCTGGTTCCACGACGCGTCGAACGACACCGACGTGGTCAGGGCGATCCGCAGTCGCTGCCGTTCGTCGGTCACCGGCGGGAGGTGCGCCTGCCGGAGGTCGGTGAGCAGGTTGAGCAGGCCGCCGTGGGTCGGCACCACGCCCTTGGGCCTGCCGGTGGAGCCGGAGGTGAAGATGGCGTACGCCGGGTGGCCCGGGTCGACGGCCGCCATCGGGTCAGCCGCTGACAGACCACCCACCAGCTCGGCCGTCGCCGGGTCGTCGATGACCAGCCGGTCGACGGAACCCTTCCCCGGCAGCCTGCCCTCGCTGAGGGTGTCGGTCACCAGCAGGGCCGGGCGTGCGTCATCGAGCAGGAGGGCGATCCGGGCGGCCGGGTACTCGGGATCGAGCGGGACGTAGGCCGCCCCGGTCTTGAGCACCGCGAGGATCGCCACCACCAGCTCGGCCGACCTCGGCAGGGCCACCGCCACCAGCCGCTCCGGCCCCGCGCCCCGCGAGACCAGGGCGTGCGCCAGCCGGTTCGCCCGCTCGTCCAGCTCCGCATAGGTCAGGGAAACGTCCCCGCACACCAACGCCACCAGATCCGGCGTCGCCCGCACATGCTTGCGGAACAGCTCCGGCAGGGTCTCGGCCGGGAGTTCCACCGTCGGCCCGGTGCCGAGGGCCGCCACCTGGTGGTGCTCCTCGGCCGTGAGCAGGTCGATCCGGCCCAGCACCTCGTCCGGGTCCCAGTCCGCGACGGCGTCGAGCAGGGAGATCAGCCGCTGCTGATGGGCGGCGAGGTCGTCCTCACCGTACGCCTCGGGCGAGCCGTGGAGCCTGAGCAGCGGGGGGTTGCCGTCCCGGTAGTCGAACACCCAGACGGCCAGGTCGCTGGTCGACCCCGACACGAAGTGGTGCACGGAGGCGGGGTGTCCGGCGAAAGTCGGCCGGGAGTTGAACGCCATGATGTTGACGATCAGCGGGAACGCCGTCCCGATGCTGCCGGGCATCCCGAGGTCCCGCAACAGGTCCTCGCTCCGGTACCGCTCGTGCGCGACGGCCGCCTCGACCTCCCGCGCCGCCTGGGCGACGAGGTCACGCCACGGCATGTCCGGTCGTACCGTCAGCCGCAGGGGCACCACGTTGGACATCGTGCCCGGCACCGACATCAGGTCGCGGTCGGCGGACCGACGGGCCGTGACGGGTAGGGCGAGCACCACGTCCTGCGTTCCGGTCAGCCGATGTGCGTAGAGCGCCGCCGCCGCGACCACCAGGCGGGACCAGCGGACGCCGATCCTTCCCGCCGCCGCGCGCAGCGCGTCCGGGCGCCGCAGTTCCCGCTCCTCGGCCAACCGGAGCGCGCGGTCCGGGTCGGCCGGGGCCGTGCGGGTCAGCCGCGTCGGTCCCGGCCGGTCGGCGAAGCGTTCCGTCCAGTAGGAGCGGTCGGCGGTGAAGTCCGCCGACGCACGGTAGGCCTCGTCGCTGTCGACCAGGTCCCGTAGCGAGCCGAACGGCGATGGCGGCACGGCACCGTCCTCGGCGAGCGCCGAGTACACCTCGCCGACCCGCTGGCGGACCATGGAGCTGCTGATCGCGTCCAGCACCACGTGGTGGTAGTTCAGGTACCAGAGATACTCGGTCGGCGACAGCCGGACCAGAGCGTGCCCGAACAGCGGGTCGCGCGCGAGGTCCAGCGGGCGCAGCAGGTCCCGCTCCATCCACTCCATGGCCGCCTCACGGGGTACGGGCTCCCCGCTGAGATCCAGGTGTACCGGCGCCCAGTCCCAGGTCTCACGGAGGACCTGGCGCGGGCCCTCGCCCTCGTCGACGAAGGTCACGTGCAGGGCGTCGACCTCGTCGACCACCCGGCGAAGTGCGGTCTCGAACAGCTCCGGGTCGACCGGCCCGTGGATCTCCAGGCACTCACCGACGCGGTAGCCGGGAATCGGTGTCCGGGAGCGTTGCTCGGCGAGCCAGATCTCGCGCTGGGCCCCGGTCAGGGGAAGGGCGTCGCCGTCGCGACGGGACATGGGGGTACCTCCAGAAGTGTGGGCGGGCATGCGCGCGGGGCACGCCGGGCCACGCCGACCGCGGTGGCGTCACGCGGTCGGCGGGCAGGGCGGCCTGCTGCGGTCAGGCGGCGAGTTCGCCGGCCTGGAGCTGCCAGAGGGATGCGTAGAGTCCGTGCCGGGCGAGGAGTCCGTCGTGGGTGCCCTGTTCGGCCACCACGCCGCCCTTGTCCATGACGTAGATCCGGTCGGCGTGGCGGACGGTGGAGAGCCGGTGGGCGATGATGACCATCGTCCGGTCGGCCGCGAAGGCCCGGAGCGTGCGCTGGATGGCGGCCTCGGTCTCGTTGTCCACGGCGGAGGTGGCCTCGTCGAGGATGACGACCGGCGCGGCCTTGAGGATTGCCCGCGCCAGGGCGATCCGCTGCCGCTGGCCGCCCGAGAGCGCGGCGCCGCGTTCGCCGATCACCGTGTCGTAGCCGTCCGGCAGCGTCGCGATGAAGGTGTGCGCCTCGGCCATTGTGGCCGCCTCGACCACGGCCTCGTCCGGGGCACCGAAACTGCCGTAGCGGATGTTGTCGGCGATGGTTCCGTCGAAGAGGAACGGGTCCTGGGCGACGAACCCGATCGCGTGGCGCAGGTCGCGACGGCGCAGGTCGCGCACGTCCCGACCATCGAGCAGCACGCCGCCGGAGTCCGCGTCCTGGAAGCGCATCAGCAGCTTGGCGATGGTCGTCTTGCCGGAGCCGGTGGCGCCGACGAGGGCGGTGACCTGCCCGGCGGGGATGGTCAGCGACAGGTCCTCCAGGACCGGCGGCCGGCCGGGGTAGGCGAAGGTCACGTCGTCGAGGACGATCTCGCCCTTCACCGTCTCGACGTCGAGCGGACCCCCGGTGCCCTCGGTCTCGACGGGCAGGGCCCGCAGCCGGTGGACCCGGTCGTAGGCCGCGAGCGTGCGCTGGTACTGGTCGACGATGCCGCCGAGCCGGTTCATCCGCAGCATCACCATCTGGGGCAGCCCGATCAGCGGGCTGAACACCTCGAACCTCAGGGTGCCGTTGAGCACGGAGCGGCCGCCGATCAGCAGGGTGCCGGCCATCGAACTCGTCGTGCAGACCCGGACGACCTCGGCGTGCCGGATCGTGCCCCGGTCGGTCTGCTGGTTGCTCTCCTGGGCTTCCTCGCTGAGCCGGTCGATGCGCTCGGCCTCGTAGTCCTCGGTGCAGAAGCTCTTGACGGTGGCGCCGGCTTCCAGGGTGTTCACCAGCTGGCTGTGCAGCCTGGCCCGGCGCTCGCCGGACAGGGCGTAGTCGGCCGCGGCCTTGTCCTGGTAGCGGAGCGACAGCCAGGCGATGACCGGGATCGGCAGGAACGCGATCCAGGCGATCTGCGGTGCCAGCAGCAGGAACGCCGGCACCAACAGGGCCAGGCTGGTGCCCAGTTGCAGCACGTCGTTCGCCGAGGAGGCGAAGAAGTTGCCCAGCTGCCGGACGTCGTCGGTGAGCACGCCGGCGATCCGGCTGGTCCGCTCGCCTTCCAGGTGCCCCAGTTCGAGGTGCTGCACGTGGGCGTAGGTGCGGCTCCGCCAGTCGTGCTCGATGTCCTGGCCGAGCCCGCGCCACTGGAGGTTCGAGGCGTACGAGAGACCTGCCACGGCAGCACAGGCGATGGTCACCAGCCCTGCCAAGCCCCAGAGTTGGGCGGTCGCGGTGGTCAGGCCGAAGCGGACCAGCGGCGCGGCCTCGCCCTTGATGAGAACCAGGGCGGTCCAGCCGAGGAAAGTGCCGAGCGCCATTTCCGAGACCTGGCAGGCGACCGAGAGCGCGGAGGCCCGGTAGAGGCGCCGACGGTGCGGCCCGACGATCTCCCGCAACGGGTGCAGACCCGTGCCGGCCCCGGACAGTTCCCTGGTCCGCTCGACCGCTCTGCGCCAAGCCCTTCGGACGACGGCGACCGTCGCGACCGTGACCCCGCCGAGCGCCACCAGCTGCCTGCTCAGCGCCGACCCGCGGATCAGCGCGATGCCGGCCGCTGCCCCAGCACCCACGGCGAGGACGGGTCGCAGCGCGGGACCGCGACCCGGAGACGAAGCCGGTTCGGCGGCGGGCCGGGTCGGCGCCGGACGTCCTGTCGCGACCGGCCGCGCCGCCACCTGGGCGACCGCCCGGCGCAGGATCCGGCCGACGTCCGTGGCACTCACCCGCGAATCGTGCCGGACGAGGACCCCACCGGTGACCGGGTTCGCCTGCGCCTCGGTGATCCCGGGGGTGCGGCGCAGGGCCGCGGCGAGGACTTCGGCCGTCCGGGGCCGTCCGAGAACCAACCTGACGTCCCAGCGCTGGCGGCCCGGAATGACCGAGCGCGGGCTCGCGTCCAGATCCACGGAGCGGAATCCGGCTGCGGCACCCAGCAGAGATGGCATGTGTACGATCACCTGTTTGCGGAGGTCACGGGCGATCCGTCATCGGGCACGACGGAGCACTGCGACGGAGTGGGAATTATGAACGGGCGGCCGATGCGGCCGGAAGACCCGCGGCCGACCACCGCGTGGACAGCTCGCGAGCTCGGTCGCGGTGTGCGTCCAGGCGGCGGGTCAGGTCGTGCCGGTGCGTCAGTGCGCCTTTCCGGCACCGACGGTCGCACGGATCTTCGGGGTCCTCGCCTCGGCCTCGCCCGGGTCGATCACCTCGGTCTTCTCCTCGACCGGGGCCGCGTTCCCGGCGGCGCGATGGCCGTCACCGGAGGTGACCTGAGCCGCCACCATGTCGGCGGCCACCTCGGCCGCGAGGTCGTGGATGTTCTCGCCGGCCTCCTGAGCGGCCTTCTTCACCTCCATGACGAGGCCGACGGACGTCTTGACGACGCCGCGCACCAGTGGCTTGAGGAGGCGCTTGGCCAGCGGCGCGACGACAAGACCGATCAGGAACGGCGGAACTACGGGCGGCATGGTGTTCCAACCTCTCTACGCAGACAGATGACAGGGGACCCGGGCGCTTGGGACTCCGGAGCGCGCACAGTAGGACGGACGGAAGTACCCCTCTCGCGGGGTGACCGGTTCCCGTCGCGGATTTCCCGCCGAACCGAAAGTCCTCGCCGCCGGGGCCCACCGCCCGATCCTCCGTCACCGTAGTCGAGCCAAGCTCACCAAAACCAAACATTCTCAACGGGATTCACTCGTGCGAGTGCAATCCGAACCACCAACCGCAACGAATCAAGGTATGTGTGCCAATCAACTTGGCAGATAATAGTATTTAGCGATCAATCGCGATCTCCGAGTTCCCGCGCGTCCGACAACCGACCCCTGTCCGTCTCTTTCCCACCCGCTCGCACCCTCACCCGGAAGAACTCCCCCACAGCCCACCAGTCCGGGTGGCCGGACGCACCCGAGGTTGGGCCGGTCGGCTGACGACCCGGCACCGCCGGACCGACCGATCCGTCCGGCCCCCTGGTCCCGGCCCCGTGACCGGCCGAAGATGACGGCATGGGTATCGACGACTCGGGTGCCGGACTGCTGGTGACGAACGTGCGTGTCTTCGACGGGATCGGAGCGGAGTCGGTGCCTGGGCACGTCCGGGTGGAACGGGACAGGATCGCGGAGGTGGTCCTCGGCACCCCGATCCCGCGCGGCATTCCCCAAGGCGCGACGGTGCTCGACGGCCGCGGCCGCACCCTCATCCCGGGGCTCACCGACGCGCACGTCCACCTGTTCGCGATCAGCGGCACCATGGCGGAGCTACAGCTCGCACCGACCGGCACCCTCCACTACCAGGCCCTGGCCGCGGCCCGCGACATGCTGATGCGCGGCTTCACCACCGTGCGGGACATGGCCGGAGACACCGAGCCGCTGCGGCGCGTGCTGGACCGCGGGCTGTTCCCGGGCCCACGGATCTACCCGAGCCAGGCGGCCGTCTCCCAAACCGCCGGCCACGGCGACTTCGGGACGGTCCACGACGCCCCGACCGCCCTGGGCGGGCCACCGGCCCGGACCGAACAGATCGGGTTCACCCGGGTGGCCGACGGGCCGGAACGGGTGCTCGCCGCGGTGCGCGAGCAGCTGAAGAAGGGAGCCACCCAGATCAAGCTGATGGCCGGCGGCGGGGTCATCTCCGAGTTCGACCCGCTGGACGTCCTGCAGTTCACCACGGCCGAGTTGGAGGCCGCCGTCGCCGCGGCCTCCGACTGGGGCACCTACGTGACCGTGCACGTCTACACCTCCGAAGGCGTCCGCCGCGCGGTGCGGGCCGGAGTGCGCTGCATCGAGCACGGGCACCTCGTCGACGAGGACACCATCCGCTACCTCGCGGAGCAGAGCGTGTGGCTGAGCACCCAGCCGTTCGAGGTCGACGACCACCACTACGCCTCTCCGGACAGCGACCGCAAGAACCGCGAGGTCTGTGAAGGCGTCGCCCGCACCATCGCCTGGGCGGTGAAGCACGGCGTTCGGCTGGCCTTCGGCACCGACCTGGTGCTCGACCCCGGTAAGGCCCACCGGCAGAACGAGATGCTCGTCCGGCTCGGCAGCTACCTCAGCCCGGTCGAGGCCCTGCGGACGGCCACCTCCGGCAACGCCGAGCTGTTCCGCCTGTCCGGCCGCCGAGACCCCTATCGCGCCGCGCCACTCGGCGTCATCGCGCCGGGAGCATGGGCCGACCTCCTGGTCGTCGACGGCGACCCGACCACCGACCTGTCCGTCCTCGCCGACCCCGAACGCAACCTGCGACTGATCGTCAAGGACGGCGTCGTCCACAAGAACGAGCTCGGCTGACCCGAACACGAAGGGCCTGTTCCCGCGCAGATGCGCGGGAACAGGCCCTTCGTGGGTCACTCCGGTTGCCCCTGTCCGGCCCCCGGGGTGAGGGGAAGCCGAATGGTCGGCTTAGTACCAGTGGTTGGCCTGCCAGAAGTTCCAGGCGGCGTTCGGGCTGCCGTAGCGGGTGTTCATGTAGTCCAGCGACCACTTGATCTGGGTGGACGGGTTGGTCTTCCAGTCCGCGCCGGCCGAGGCCATCTTGGAGGCCGGCAGCGCCTGGCCCAGACCGTACGAGCCCGAGCTCGGGTTGGTCGCCGTGACGTTCCAGCCCGACTCGTGGGAGATGATCTGGCTGAACGAGGCCAGCTGGTCCGCCGGCACGATCTGCGCGGCGAGGGCCTGCGGGGAGGCGTCCGCGGCCGAGGCGACGGCGGGAACCACCGCGGCACCGAGGGCGGTCACACCGGCGGCACCGGCGAGAATCACGGCAGAGGTACGCATGCGGAGCTTGAAAGCGGGCATATAGACAAGACCTCAATCAGTTGGGCCGGTGTCACTCCCCGCCTCGACCGTGGCCGGACAGGGGCCGAACGGTCGCGGGATGTGACTCGGCGGTGAGCCGTTCACCGGCGGGACAGGAGCCGGTGTGGCTGGCGATGAATGCAAAGTTGCCAGACCGGATCGGCGCTCGCCAAGACCCCCTCGCTACGACCCGCCGTCGTAGCCAAGAGACCGGCACTGATTCGAGAGGCGGGCCGCCCGGAGCGCGCCGAACCCTCCCGGCCTGCACAAACGCCCCCCAATAACATGCCAAATAGTTGCAAAATAGTGCAAAACGGACACCACTATCCGTCGTCGTACACCGCATTCGCATGTGAGCGCACTCACGGCCCCGCCCCCGGAGCCGTCACCGACCGACCCACCGCCATCACCTTGAGTCAGTGCCAATCGGCTGCCATTGAGACCGCCACCACACCCGGCCGACGCGGGAACGGCACCACAGCGCGTCGCCTCGGCTGTCGGCCCCCTGGTCGGCACGGCGACAGGCGGGCAGGGCGCGAAGCCGTCACGGGACCCCGGCCGGCCACCGAGACGCCCGTCCCGCCGGCTTCCCCCGCTCCGAAGACGTCCCGGCGTCGTTCGTCACCGTGTACGAGTCACCGGGCATCTCGATGCGGCCCACGCGGCCCACGCGGCCGGCGAAGCCCCGAGGATTTCAGGCGTACAGCGCGATCCTGGGCTGGACCGTACCCGGGCCGGCGTTGACGACGGTGAGCCGGTACCGCTGGGTGAGGGTGTGATGGCTGTGGAGGACCAGCTTCGCCCGGGTGAGGTCGGTGTACAGCGTGCCGGTCTCGCTGGCCAGCCGCACGGTCTTCCAGTGGCCGCCGCTCAGGATCTCCAGCTTGATGTCCGTCGGCGCGAGGAAGGGCCCGTCGTCCGGTGACTCGACGAGGATCTGCGGGGCGACGGTCCGGTCCGCCGACGAGTCGTTGCGGTAGGTGACCGTGATCGGGTGCGCCGCGTGGTCGGACGGCAGCGGCCGGTCGGGCAGGCCGACGAACGAGACCGGTGCGACAGCGGTCACCACCTGCGGGGCGAAGGCCCCCGTGGCGAGCGCCGGCGACGGCAGCGTGAACGGCGCGGCCAACACGGCGGCGAGGGCGGTCGGGGCCAGAGCCCGGCGGAGGACCTTCCAGGTGGGCATGGTGTCTCCTTCGGTCGTCGACGGCGCTCCCGGGAAGTCCACCGGCGGCCGGGCGATCACCCACCCACCGAGCGCATCCCCGGCTGGACGGACTGCCGCCGCCGGGCAGCCCGGACCGTACCCATCCACCCTGCACACCAATGGCCCAACGCGCATCCGCACCGGACCGGCGGCCCCGCCCAGGACCCTCCAGGAACGAGGCCCGGGAGACGCGAGGCTGCCGGCCCGGCAGAGATCGCGGGGGGCCGATCCGCCGGCGGGGTGGCCTCGCGCGGAGCCGCGTCGCTGATCTTGTGACGTCTGCACGCTCCCCCGTCGGCGGGTCAGGGACTGTCCTGTCCGGTGATGCGCCGTGCGACCTCGATGTGGCTGAATCCGGGGATGGGCGACCCAACGGCCTTCTCGTAGCGAACAGCGTCAGCGATCCCGAGCTTCTCGCCAGTGGAGAGGGTTCTGTTCGCCGTCCACAGAAGCATCCGCAGGTTTTCGTTCTGGACGTCGAGGAGAGTGGCGGCAGGCTCCAGCGGCGCACCGATGCCAACCCGCCAGTCGGCTACCGCAGTCCAGAAGCCGGCCACGGTGTCCCAGCAGATCGCGCTTCGGGGTCCAAGCAGCAGGCGCATCTCGTCGGGAGACCGGAACGTGTCGAGTCCGTGGGAGACGAGGTTCTGGAGGTTCTCCAGGAGCGCGACAACGAACTCGGACTCGGCCTCGTCGTTCAGCAACTCCTCGACGACCAGCATCACCTCAGCGGTCGCGCCGCAGTCCCGCCGGGCTGCCCGAAATGCGACCTGCCGGCAGACGTCCAGGTCGTCGCTGTGATCTACCGATCCTGGCCTCACACCCGCCAGTTCGAGGAGCCGTCGTGATCGCCCGGCCTGCCGTCGGCGCCATGGGATTCGCATCGTGTCTCTTTCCGCTTGCGGCAATGGCGATCACGGTCACCCGTGGTCGGCCAGCATGGCACGGCGTTCCGGGAGGCCACTCAAGGGGGTCGATCGCCGTGGGAGCCGAGGACGACCCAGCATCACAAGATCTGCGACTGAGCAGGCGATGGCCACGCCCGGCCGGGCTCGGTGGCCGGGCTCAGGGTGTGGACGGCGCGGACCGGGATGGCGTCCCGAACGGATAGGGACGGGGACGCCGGGCAACTCTCCCAGCTGATGTGACCAGGCGGTGCGCGACGAAGCCGAAGCGTGGGACGTGAACGCCGCAGCGAGCACCTGGCCCTCGAGATCTGGCTCGCCGAGGACCGCCTCAACTGGCAACAAGAACTCCGCAGGACGGGCCCTCACCGGACAGCACGAAGCACCGGCCACCGTGCTGGCGGCCGGTGCTTCGTCCCGTCGGACCCCGGGCTGGTCTACCAGTGCTCGTGGTGGTCGCAGCGCATGTCGTACTCGTCGTGTTCGTCGTGCTTGTGGTGCTTGATCGTGGTGGGGTCGGTGGCGGTGTGGGTGGTGGTGTCGCCGCCCCCGGTGACGGTCGCGGTGTTCGTGACCTCGTCGTCGGCCCGGCAGGAGACATCGACCTGCAGCGTGATGGGCGGGTAGCTGCTCCCGGCGGGAAGGGCGTCACTGCGGGTGCAGGTGAGCGTGCCCCGGTCACAGGTCCAGCCCGTGCCGCTGATGCTGTCGGCCTTGAGCCCCACGGGGAGGGTGTCGTGCACGGTGACCGTGGTGCCGTCGGTCGGGGCGGCCCCGGCGGCGTTGCCGACGGCGATGGTGTAGGTGCCGTCCCGCCCCTGGGTGAAGTGCCTGGCGTGGGTCTTGGTGATGGTCAGGGACGGGACCGTGTAGGAGATGATCACCTGGCCGCTGTGGTTCGCCGTCCCGATCGTCGAGAGCGCATAGCTCGTGCCGGTACCCGTGGGAGTGGCGAAGCTGCTGCCCCCACCACCCCCTCCCCCACCTGCTGCGGTGCCCCTGTTGTTGACAGCGCCGCTGCCGCCGCCCCCGCCGGCGAAGTACCCACCCCCACCGCCGCCACCACTAGCGATCTCAGAAGCGGCGCAGCCGCCGTCGAAGCTGCCCCCGGCGCCACCGGTACCGACCGTGGCACCCGAGAACCCGCTCCCCGGCCCACCGTTCATGACCGCACAGGACGGAACGGTGCCGGCGGCCCCGCCGGCACCCCCGGTGCTCGTGCTGGTGCTGCCACCGCCCCCGCCCTGCCCCGGCGAAGCCCCAGGGCCGGTGGCACTTCCCGAGGTGCCGCCGGTGGCGTCCGGCGTTGTCCCGCCGTTGCCCCCGTTCCCTCCCCCGGAGCCCGCTCCGGTGCCGCCGGCGGCACCGCCGCCCCCGGCGACCACCAGCAGGGAGCCGCCCGTGCTGACGCTGGAGGCCCCGCCTCCACCCGGGCCCTCGAAATGAAAACCGGTGAGCGGGAAACCCCCCCCTGGGGCGCCGCCGTTGAACCCGCCGGCACCCGGCGTCCCGGTGGCGTTGCAGCCTTTGCCACCGGTGCCGCCGACGTTGACGGTGAAGGTCGTCGATGTGGTGGTCTGCGGCAGGGTGGTCACCACCCGCGCCCCCGCCCCACCGGTCCCCGTGACGGAACAGGCGGTGCCGGTGTTGTCGGCGCCGCCGGCACCGTCCGCGGTGATCGTCACCACCGCCGCCGCCGGAACCGTCAAGGTCTGCGAAGCGCCGGTGAAGGTGAAGGTCTGCGACGGATCAGCCCGCTGCGTCCGCACCGGCACGGCCCCCACCGGCGCGGCGGTCGCCGGTGGAGCCGTGGCCGCCAGCAGTGCCATGCCGGACAGCAGCGCGCTCCCCACCGACACCACCCCCGCACCGCGCTCCCCACGCCGTCCGCCCGAGCCGACCGGATCGGATGCGACGACGGCACCGCCCGGGGTCGCCTCACCGGACAGGGCCCTGTTGAACACGGTCACGGGCCGCTGACGGCCGACCCGGTACCACGGCGGATCGCCCTGTCCACGAGTACGAGCGCTCATCCGCAGGTTCACCTCTCCTCACAAAAAAGCGCCCCGCACCCCCGCGCGACAAGGCGCAAGCGACACAGGACACCTGATGAAAAATCATGACAAACCACAATTAGACGCCCATATCCAAGCACTTCGAGGTAGCGGGACAATGAGAAACGCCGTGTGTCGCAACGCCCGCGCGAGCCGGCGAGGGACCGGCATCCGAGCAGGTCACCGTCTGGTTCTGACGCACTCGGGATGATCCAGTCGGCCTCCGAAGCCCGCTTCGAGGCCGGCCTCGACTGGGCGCGGGCCTGGGCGAAGGGCCACGCGGGGCCAGCAGCGGCCACCGGGGCGGCGCATCCACCTACGGCCGCCGTACACCCAGCTGCAGCTGCTCCTCCAGCTCCCCCCGAACGCCCACCGGCGCCATGCGCAGGTGCTTCCTGCGCGGCATCCTGGGAGGGGTGGCACCGTCCGGCACCCCACCCCGCTACAACTCCGAGGGGGCCCGCAAGAACCAACAGGTCTTGCGTCAATTCCTGGAGGATCCCATGACCAATCTGGTCGACTGGCGCTACTGCTAAAAATGCCAGACCCTGTTCTTCGACATTCTTCCGGAGAAAGGCGCATGCCCTGCCGGCAACGGACACAAAGCCTTCGGCTTCGCATACAGCTTCCCATCCGACGCGACAGAAACCCCAACTCAGCAGACCAACTGGCGCCGGTGCGGCAATTGCTACGCCCTGTTCTTCGACGGTCTTCCGGAGAAAGGCCTATGCGCTGCGGGTGGCGGACACCAGGCGAGCGGCTTGGTGTTCGTCATCGATCATTGGCCAGATGAACCCCAGGTCTACATGGATTGGCAGGAGTTGGCAACCTTCGACCTCGTCAACAGCGCCCGTCAGCAGAACGGGTGCCCAGACGTATCGATAGACGCGGCGCTCGTCGGCGCGACACGCGCCCACAGCCAGGACCTCGCCGACCACCCCGGCCTGAAGGACCAGATATGGAACGGATGGCCCGGCCACATGGGATCGGACGGCAGTACACCACCAGACCGGATCATGAGAGCCGTCGGAATTTCCGGCAGCGAGAACGTCTACTTCGGATGGTCCTCAGGAAACGCTCCTCCGCCCACGCCCCAGGATGCGTTCAACTGGTGGATGAATGAACCAGCACACAGAGCCAACCTCCTCGACCGAAATCACACACGGGCCGGCCTGGGAACATCCTATGGGCCCGGCACATCTCCCGACGGGAGTCCGGCTACTTACTTCTATTTCACACAAGACTTCATCGACTAAGGGCAGCGTCTTGGTGAATTGAGGCACAAGGCTCCGAGCAGCCCTCGGCCGTCAGACCAGTCGGCGGAGCACGTCGTAAGTGGTCGAGGACTGGAGGTCCGGGCGTGGGCAGTTGAGTGCTTGGCGGCCGACGAGGGCGGTACGGGTTCCGGCTCGCTGACCGGCGGCGACGTCGCTTGGTGAGTCTCCGACCATCCAGGATCGGGTGAGATCGAGTCCGAGGTCGTGGGCGGCTTGGTGGAGCATTCCCGGAGCCGGTTTCCGGCACTGACAGGCGCTTCGGTACGCGGGAAGGGTGCCTTCCGGGTGGTGAGGGCAGGCGTAGACGGCATCGAGATGAACGCCGTGGTGGGCGAGGAGCAGGGTCAACCGGTCGTGCATGGCGCTCATGGTCTCCGCAGTGAAGAACCCGCGGGCCACACCGCTCTGGTTGGTGACGACGACGAGGGCGTAGCCCGCTTGTTGAAGGGCCAGCAGTGGTGCCTCGATGCCTGGTTGGAGGACCAGCTCGGCGGGGTGGGAGGGGTAGTGGCGGGGTTCGGTCAGGGTGCCGTCGCGGTCGAGGAACACGGCCTTCCGGCGCCGTTCCGGATGCGGCCTGTGCCTCGGGTCATTCTGTCGCACGGCCGTCACTGTGTGCCGGCCGACGAATACGGCCGTGCCGGTGACCGGGATGCTGCCGCCGAGGATCATCTGACGCCCGCCCGCTGGGCGACGTGGTGAATCCGGCCGGTGGTGGAGTGGCCGTCGAGGAACGGCACGGTGACGACTTCTCCTCCCCAGCTTTCGACGAGGTCGGCTTCGGCGATCCGTCGGCCTGCGTAGTCGCCGCCTTTGACCCAGATGTCCGGGCGGAGCTCGGCCAGCACCCTTGCGGGGGTGTCCTCGTCGAAGACGATCACGCCGTCCACACAGTTCAGGGCTGTCAGCAGCATGGCGCGTTCGCGTTCGCCCACGACCGGCCGGCTCTCGCCTTTGAGGCGGCGAACGGAGGCGTCGCTGTTGATGCACACGACCAGAACGTCGCCCAGGCGCCGGGCCTGGTCGAGCAGGGAGAGGTGGCCGGCGTGCAGCAGGTCGAAACAGCCGCCCGCCCCGACGACCTTGCCGCCCTGCGCGCGTACCCGGGCGGCGTGCTCCAGCGGGCCCGTGCACCAGGGGGCGGGCACGACGGCCAGGGAGGCGGGGCCGCCTGCTTCGATGTAGCTGGTGGCAGCTTCGACAGCTGCGGCCACGGCGTGGGAGGGCAGCCGTTCGGCGGCGAGCGTCATAGCTGCGGTGACCGCCAGTTGGTCGCCGGCTCCGCAGGTGTCGCCGGCTGCGTATCTGGCCGGGACTGCCAGGGGGTGGCCGTCGGGATTCGTGACCAGGACCGCGCCGTTGCGGCCGCGTGTGATCGCCAGCTGCTCCACGGGCCAGATGGCCAGCAGTCGGACGGCGCGGGCCGTGTCGCCCGCCAGGTCGCGAGGTCCGGTGTGTCCGCTGAAGGCGAATGCCTCCTCGGCGTTCGGGACGGCCAGGGCGGTGCCGGGAACCGGCGCTGTGCCTCTGGGGTGCGGGTCCCACACCAGTGAACGGCCGGCTGCGGCCGAGGTGAGGGCTTGGCGGAGTTCCGGGTGGGAGGTGATGCCGCGCCCGTAGTCGCACACCAGGACTGCCTCGGCGGTGGCCAGCCGGGCATGCGCCAGTTCTGGCAACGGTCCGAGTGGAAGTGGGCAGGTGTCCGTGTCGAGCCGGAGCACAGTGCGGTCGGCGGTGCGGATGCGGGTCTTGATCGGGGTGGTCCCGCCGGTTGCCAGATCAATGACCTCGATCCCGGCTTCGCCCAGCAGGGCGCGTACCTGCGCCCCGGATTCGTCGTGCCCGGTGCCGCAGACGAGGGTGACGCGCCAGCCGGGGGTCCGGGCGGCGAGGACGGCTGCCAGCCCGGCGCCGCCCGGCCGGTTGACGGTCTGGGTGCCGGAGACGACGGGGACGGGGGCTTCCGGGGAGAGGCGGTCTGCGGTCCCGGTGATGTCGCGGTCCAGCAGGACGTCGCCGACCACCACCAGTCGACGCGGGCCGTCCGGTTGTGTGTCGGCGGAGGGAGCGGGTCCGGTGAGGTGGGTGTCGATGCCGGCACACAGCAGGTGTACGGCGACCAGGTGGCATTCCTGGACGGTGGCGGCTTGGGCGGCGTCCACGGACACCGCCTCGTCGCTCACGTCGGAGAGGGGGTTCGGGCCGGGGCCGGTCAAGGCCCATACGGTGAGGCCTGCTTCCCGGCCGGCGCGGGCGGCGGCGAGCACGTTGGGACTGGTACCGGAGGTGGAGAGGAGGAGCAGGACGTCGCCAGGGCGCCCGTGTGCACGGACCTGCCGGGCGAAGACCTCCTCGGGCCCGTAGTCGTTGGCTATGGCGGTGACCGACGAGGAGTCGGCGTGCAGCGCGATCGCGGAGAGCGGGGCGCGCTCGGCGCGGAACCGGCCGACCAGTTCGGCCGTCAGGTGCTGGGCCTCGGCTGCTGACCCGCCGTTGCCCGCGACCAGCAGTCGCCTCCCGGCGGCCAGGGCAGGGGCGAGGATCCGACCCCAGCGGTCCAGGACATCGGTGTCGAGGTGGTGCAGCGCCTGGACGAGGGCGCGGATGTGTTCTTGGCCCGATGGAGCCATGAAGTGCCTCCGGAAGGGGAGTTGAGGGGGAGGACGCAGCCGGTGGGTGCGCGGTCACACCGACTCGGGTGCGGAGCCATGACGGACACGTCGGGCCTGATACCGGAGGAGGACGCCGGTCAGGAGAAGCCACGACGCTGCTACGGCCACCTCGTGTGCCACCGCCCCCCATACCTGACCCGTCGTACCGATCCGCACCGCGTTCAGGCCGGCGCCCAGGGGTAGCGCCTGGCCGATCAGGTGAAGGATTCCGTCCGGATCAACAGGAACGACCACGCCGCCGCAGAGCAGTATGAGGTAGCCGACGAAATTGACGGCCATTCCCTCGTCCAGGCCGAGGAGAACGAGCGCGCAGCAGAGCATTCCTGTGCAGAGACAGCCCATCGTGGTGAGGAGAACGAGGGGATACGCAGCCGCGACGTCGGCCGTCGCGCGCCAGCCGAGCATGGTGGGCCCAAGGACAACCAGGGCCACGAGTGACATGGCGAGCCCTTCGGCGACGTACACCCACGACCGCAGGAGCATGACGGCGAGCAGGGGGATGTTCCCGAGGCGCAGCCGGTACATGGTCCCTTGGGGGACTTCGGCGGTCACCACAGTGGACACGTGGCTGGTGACCGCTGCGACCGGAGCGAAGACGACGGCTCCGACGAACGCGTACGCACGTCCGGTGGCTCCCCCGGCGAGTTGCCCGAGGAGGGTGAAGAAGGCGACCTGGAAGACCGTCCGAATCGCCACGCTGGACGACGCCGCCAAGCCGGCTGAGGCGACCCGGTAGTCCTTCCCCGAGAGACGGCAGATCCGCAGGCCGACGGTGAGCGCACTTCGGACGGATTCAGGCAAGCTCAAGGGTCCCCTTGACTCGGCCGCGCCGCAGCACGGCATTGAACGCGTACACCCCACAGGCGAGGTAGAGCACGGTCAGGATCAGCACGCCCGCCAGGTGAACGGAGGCAGGCGCCCGGCTCCGGCTCACCCGAACCGCTCATGGCGGGACGGACCCGGTTCAACGGGTGGCACCAGCTACACAGAGCGGCCGGCTCCGCAGTGTGGCGGAGTGCGCCAGCACCAGCCGGATCGCGAACTACAGCCGTCGTGAGAACACGGGAACCCTGCTCAGCAGCCAGAAAGCGCTGCTCGTACCGAGGCCGTAGGCGAGGTGAGCGGTCAGGTCATCACCCAGCGTCTTGGCGTCGTATCTCCAGATGGGTTTGTAGAGTCCCGCGATCGGAAGCACCACGTATCCGCTGAGCCACACGAGCGCACCGTACGGGAGCCCGTACAGGACGTGGGGTTTGCGCAGCGAGGCGCTGGCGATGCCGTAGAAGGCCGCGTTGCCCACTCCGTAGGACCAGTGCATGAACGTGCTGACGGGGAACGCCGCGCTGTCCGGCAGCTCGCGCCGGGTGAAGGCCTCGACCAGGCGCTTCCCGACCTGCCCGGGGTCCGGCGCCTCCTGCCAGGTGCGGACCGGGGCGAACTCCCAGTGCAGGGCGTCGCGTTCGCCGCCTGCCCGGCGCTGGCGCAGGAACCGCGCGGCGTCCATGCAGACGGTGCCGACCACTCCCGCCGCCAGGCCCGCACCGACAGCGCCGAGCGGGGTCAGCTGCTTGCGAGTGCGCATAGGTCGATCGCTCCCGATCCCAGTTCTTTCAGAAGCCCGCGCTCTGGCCGCCGTCGACGTGCAGGATCTCGCCGGTGACGAACGAGGCCTGTTCGAGATGCATGATCGTCGAGATTCATGATCGCCTCGACGACGGCGGCGTACCCGCGCCTGCGGTACTCGTCCGGTGACGGCGCCCACCGGTTTTCACTTTACTCGTCGCCGCGCCCCGGCGCCGCGCAGAGCTCTTCGGGTGCGGTCGGCGGCCGACCGTACGACGCTGGAGGCAGGCACCGGCCTGTCGAGTGCGGGAGGAGCACAGGTCATGGCCGTTCTGATCGCCGTGAACGTCGGCATGCCCAAGGACGTCCCCTGGCAGGGCAGGACCACCCGCACCGGCATCTGGAAGTACCCCGTCGCCGGTCCCGTGATGGCGCGCCGGCTCTACCTGGACGGCGACGGGCAGGGTGACCTCGCCGGGCACGGCGGCGAGCAACGAGCAGTTCTGGTCTACCAGTTGAGCTCCTACTGCCACTGGCAGGAGCACCTGGAGCGGGACGACTTCACGTACGGCCAGTTCGGCGAGAACCTCACCGTGGACGGACTCGCCGACGACGAGGTGTGCATCGGTGACCGCTACGGGATCGGCGGTGCGGTCTTCGAGGTCACCCAACCCCGCGTGACGTGCTACCGCGTGGGGCTGCGGCTCGGCGAGCCGCAGATGGCCGCCCTGCTGGTGTCCCATCGCCGCCCGGGCTTCTACATGCGGGTGCTGACCGAAGGGCCGGTGCGGGCCGGCGACGAGATCGTGAAGATCGCCCCGGGCCCCGAGGAGATGACCGTCGCGGAGATCGACGCGCTGCTCTACCTGCCCGGCCACGCCCGGCCGCAGCTCGAACGGGCCCTGCGCATCACCGCGTTGAGCCCCGGCTGGAAGACGTCGCTGCGAGCCCTGCTCGACGACGCGGACCGCGGCCCCGGCGCCGCGGGTGGAAACCGCGGGCTGACCACCAGCAGCCCGCCGCCGGCCTGGCCCGGGTTCCGTCGGCTCGAAGCCGCCCGCATCGAACCGGAGAGCGCGGACATCTTCTCGCTCACTCTGGCGGCGGTCGACGGTGAGCCGCTCCCCGCCGCCCTGCCGGGGCAGTTCCTCACGGTCCGCCTGCGGCCGGACCCACAGGCCTCCCCGGTCATCCGCAACTACTCGCTCTCCGGCCGACCGGGCGCCGAGACGTACCGCATCAGTGTCAAGCAGGAGCCGAACGGCGTCGCCAGCACCTACCTGCGCCAGCACGTGAAGGTGGGTGACGTCCTCGATGTCGCCGCTCCGCGCGGCACGTTCCTGCTCGCGGACGCGGACACTCCGGTCCTGCTGCTGTCCGCCGGTGTCGGCGCCACCCCGGTCCTGGCCATGCTGCACGCCCTGGCCGCGGAGCGCTCGCAGCGCGCGGTGTGGTGGCTGCACGCGGCCCGGGACGGCGAGAACCACCCGTTCGCCGGCGAAGTACGTGCACTGCTCTCCCAGCTGCCCGCAGGCCGGTCGTTCATCTCCTACAGCCGCCCGTCCGGCGTCGACCGCCCAGGTGTCGACTACACCGTCAGCGGGCGGTTCAGTCCCGAACGGATCCGCGGCCTGGAGCCGCCTCCGGACGCCGACGCCTACATCTGCGGGCCGAACGCGTTCATGCGGGACATGACCGGAGCCCTTCAGGCCTGCGGCCTGCCGCCCTCCCGGATCCACACCGAGGTCTTCGGGGCCACGTCCGCCGTCACCCCCGGCGTGGTGACCGGACCCGCCCGGGCACCGCACCAGCCGGCCGCTCCTCCCGGCGGCCGCCCGGGGCCGTCCGTAGCCTTCGCGCGCAGCGGGCTGATCGTCCCCTGGCACCCTGACTACGGGACGCTGCTCGGACTCGCCGAGGCGTGCGACGTGCCCGTGCGCTGGTCCTGCCGCACCGGAATCTGCCACACCTGCGAGACCGCGCTCCTCTCCGGCCACGTCGACTACGCCCCGCAGCCCCTGGAGCCCCCCGCCGCGGGAAGCGCGCTCATCTGCTGCTCGACACCCCCGGCCGACGTGGTCCTCGACATGTGACCGGATGCGTCCGTGGCCGGGGGCGCCACCGTCGGCGGCGCGATACGTGTGCCAGAGCGCCGACGGAGCACCGGGTTGCGCGCGGTCGGCGCAGCTGCCTAGCGTGGTTGCGTGGGGCATCCCGCCGAACCCGCTCCTGGCATGCGTCCGAGAGGGGATCTCTGCCATGGCAAAGGTGCTTTTCATCGTCAGCGGAGCCACCTACTGGGTGTTGAAGGACGGCACGCGGCACGCGACCGGCTACTGGGCCGAGGAGTTCGCGAACCCGTACAAGATCCTCACGGACGCCGGTCACGAGGTCGTCGTCGCGACGCCCAGCGGTGTGACGCCGACCGTCGACATGATGAGCCTGCGCCCCGAGATGGTCGGCGGAAACGACAGCGCCCTGGAACTGGAGGCCGTCATCCGTTCCGCGGAGGTGCTGCGTCGACCGCTGCAGTTGTCGGACGTGCGCCTGGAGGACTACGACGCGGTCTACCTGCCGGGCGGTCACGGTCCGATGGCGGACCTGGCGTGGGACGCCGACGTGGGGCGGCTGCTGACCCGGCAACTGGCCTCGGGCAAGCCGCTGTTCATCGTCTGTCACGGCCCCGCCGCGATGCTGGCCACCAGGATCCACGGCGAGTCGCCGTTCAAGGGCTACCACATCACCTGCTTCACCGACGAGGAGGAGGACGGCGTCGGACTCGCCTCCAGGGCGCCGTGGCTGCTGGAGACCGACGTGAAAGCGAAGGTCGGGGTCAACTTCAGCCGCGGTCCGGTCTGGGAGCCCTACATGGTCGAGGACCGCAACCTGGTGACCGGACAGAACCCGGCCTCGGCCGCGGTCCTCGGGAACCGGATGCTGGAGATCCTCAAGTGACCAGCCCGGGAGCGATCCCGCCCAGACACGCGCCCGCGTCACAGGACGTCGGGCACGTGGTGTTCCGAGCGAAAGGGCCATAACGGTGGAAGCGACGGTTGCCCGGGCCCTGCTGGACCGGCACTGGGCCGCATCGAACAGCGGCGACGCGGACGCGGAACACGACATCTACGCCGACGACGTCATCGTCGAGTACCCGCAGTCCGGCGAGGTCATCCGCGGCAGGAGCAACATCCAGGCACTGCGCACCCAACATCCCGCGGTCCGGACCTTCACCGTGCGCAGGATCCTCGGAGCCGGCGACCTCTGGGTCACCGAATTCGTGCTCACCTATGACGGCAAACCCACGCAGACGGTGAGCATCATGGAGTTCTCGGCAGGGCGGGTGGTGCGGGAGACGCAGTACTTCGCCGACCCGTTCGACCCGCCGGCCTGGCGGTCCCAGTGGGTCGAACCCGAGGAGTGATCCGCCACCGGGACCAACGGTCACGGCAGTTGCAGTTCGTGATCTGGCTGACCCTGGCGCTGGTCGGCAAGCAAGGTCGGCCCCCGGCAGTCCCTGGAACTCCCAGTTCCGACCAATGTTTGGCGGCGGTCGAGCTGATGCACTCAGGGCGAGCCTGACATGGGCGGCCGTCGGTCTGGGAGAACTTCACGCGGACGACCGGGGTGCCTCGATGGGACAGCGCGTCGCGCCACTGGCCGGTGGTACGCCCGTTGGGGCAGGTCACCGTCTTGTCGTCCCAGTCCACGGCGAAGGTGTCCTGGCTGTAGGCGCCGGCCGCTTGGGCGGTGGTGTTGCCCGCGATCGGGCCGGTCAGGGTGATGCCGTGCCGCTGGCGAGCGGTAACGATGCGAGGGCCGTCGATGTAACCGGTGTCGAGCAGGTGCTCGCCGGGCAGCGGGGCGCGGGAGACGTACCGCTCGAACCAGGCGGGGCCGGCATGACCCGTCAGCCAGGCAGGTGCGGAAGCCGCCAGCGCGTTGAATGCCGTCCGCAGCGTCTCGATGACGAACTCCAGCTGGTTCAGCGACCGGATCGCGGCCAGCACACGGGTGGAATCGATACGGGCCCGGACGGCCTGAGCCGCCTGCCAGTCCGGCAGGCCCTCGCAAACTGCAACACCGAGACCAACGCCAGCCGACCCGGCGGCCCGGCCGGCTTGCCCCTGGACGGATACAAATCGACGAACTGCCCGTCGGTGAACAACACGCCCAGCTCGTCCCGGATCCGGATCGCCAGACTGCCCTTCGGGAAGGCGGCCCTCGCCACCCGCACCGTCTCCAACGGAACCCCGCCAGGCTCGCTCGCACGCATCGACACCCCGCACCCCCACAACAACAGAACTCCGGTCTCCGAGAACAAGTCTCGGAGACCGGAGTCACTCACCGCAGTCGATCATTCACATTCGCCAACGACATCGCGAGAGTTCGCAGCGGGGCCCTGAGCGTAATTCAGCCACGCAACCACTCAGTCAGAGTTTCGACGGCAGTGCCAACTTCGTCCACCCGTTCTCTCGCAACGTCAGATTCAAGCAGAAATGGCGGCTCGCCATTTGATGCAGAATCCAGCTGCAATTCCATGCCGTCCTCGCGGGAAATAAACCAGATATTGTCGTCATCGCTGGCACGACTGACAGAGAGCCGCTCGATTCGGAGGCCGAGAAAAGCCTCTCTCAGAGCAGCAAATATCTCGTCTACCGGCCCGCCAGTATTATCATTCGGCCCCCACGATACGGTCTTGGCCACCGAATCGACGTCCTCTCCATTAGCATGCCTGCTGGTCAGCAATGCGGCGATCCGAGTGCGCCAGGGGCCAATCGACCAGCCTTCGGCACAGGATTCGACTCGACAGCGCCGAACGGATTGCTACTTCCAAGCGTGACGTTTACATGGTTGTAGTTGAGCGGAGAACCCTCGCCAGCAATCGGCTCGGGCGCATACTCCACAATGCCGCCGGCTGCGCGAATTGCCCCTGCCGTCGTTGTGCGAAGGCTGCCATGCGGGACTCCGGCCCCGGCTTCATCAATTGTGGTTCCCATTGAGCCAGAGAATTCGACACCAGCTCCCGACATCGGACTCTGCCCTCCGCGAATGACAATGTAGTCGTCTGGCACCCGCCAGCCATTGCCATTGTGCACTAGGACTGGCGTTGCTCCCGCGAGCACATAGTACGTGTGGAGATCCCGCACCGTGAGGTTGTAAGCGGCCTGGAGGGTTGCTTGGTGGTCGGTGGCAACGATCTCCACTGCGCCGGCGGACGGGGTACGCAGTCGCTCCCCGGTTTTGAGTTCGGCTGCGTCGACCCAGGCCTTCGCGGTTTCCGACCGGAAGGGGTGGTTGTCGGTGGCGGTGACGTTGTGGGCAGTGCCGTCCTCGCCTTGGATCTGAAGGTCGGTGAACGCCCTGTCGTCGGGTGTGTAGATGACTGCGTCAATGGGGCGTCCGCCGGTTTTGCCCGTAAGTGGATCAGTGGCGAGGACCTGCTCCCCGACAGACACTCGTTCGATCGGCTCACCGGTCCCGTCGGCCATAAGGACGCGAGTACCGGCTGGGAAGCTGTTCTTCTTCAGGCATGATCCTGGGACTTTGGCGAACAGCTTTTTGAGGAAGTTGACGACTTTCCCTGATCCGGGTATTTTCTCGGCCCATTTGGCCAGTTTGGCAATGGCTGCCGCGTCGCCGGCGAGAGGTATAGCACCGGCGCAGGCCAGCAGCGCGTTCTCGACATCCTTCTGGAGGCCGTAGAGGCCACAGTTGATCAGGTCGGCGATGTCCGCGAACCCGGGGAAGAAGAAGCCGCCTACCCCTCCGACGGCCTCGAGGAACTTGTGAAGTCCGTCGAGTCCACCGTCGAGGATCTTGTCGACCAGGCCGCCGAGCCACCCTGAGCTGTCGTTCTTGGCCTGCTTGCGCAGCTCCGCCTCGATGGCGGCGAGGGCGTCCTGTTTCTTCTGTTCGGCCCGCTGTTTCGCTTCAGCGCCCGCGTTCTCGACAGCGCGGCGCTCGGCCTCCTGTTCGGCCGCAACCATGTCGGTGTACGACTGGAAAGCCCGGGCCCAGGCCTTTCCGGCACTCTGGGCATCCTGACCAGCCTCCAGCGCCGCAGTCTGGGCCGTTGCTGCGGACTCGTACGCATCGTGGGCGGACGTGTTCGCCCACGAAGCCGAGACCTGGGCCTGCCGGGCCGAGTACGCCGCCGACGCCTCTGCCTTGCGGGCGGTGCCCTCGGCGGCCGTCGCCGTCTGGGCCGCGGCGGCCGCCCGGTTGGCGCTGGCCTCGGCCTGCTGGGCCTTCGTACGGGCGTCGGCGGCGTAGCCTGCGGCACGGTCGGCGTATTGGCGGGCCTGGACGGCGTAGCCGTTGGCATCGGCCGCCGCCTGGCGGGCGATGGCCGCGACCTGTGCGGCCTCGGCGGCGCTCTGTTGGGCGTAGGCGGCGACGGCGGAGGCTTCGGCGATGAAGCGCTGGATCTCGGCGACATGGGTGGCGGTCAGCCGGTCCTTGCGTTGCGCGGTGTACTGCCCGGTCTCGACGAAGGCGCGCAGGACTGTCGGCGGCCCTTCGAGGGCGATGTGTGCCGCGGCCTGGACTTCGGGGCCGCCGGTGCCGGCCAGTAGGGCGGCCTGGACCTGGTCGTCGCTGATCTGCGCCGTGTAGCGGCCGCGGGTGAGGAAGTCGCGCAGGGCGCTCACCGGGCCGTTCAAGGCCGCGCGTGCGGCCTGTTGCACTCCGGGGCCGCTGCTCGCGACGAGCTGGGCGACACTGATTTGGAGGTCGGGCGCGGCCACCTGGTACTGGCCGGTGTTCAGGAACGCGGTGACCGCGCTCGGCCCGTCGGCGAGGGCATGGGCGGCGGCGGCGCGCACGGCCGGCAGTTCGGAGCCGATGGCAAGGGCACTCGCGCGTTCACGGTCGTCCATCTCGCTGGCGCGGTGGCGTCCGGTCGTGAGGTACTCCAGGACGGCACTGTCGGGGCCAGAGAGTGCGGCGCCGGCGGCGGCCGTGCCCCAGGCGTCCGAGATCCGCATCGACAGCAGGGCCAGCTTGCGCCCGTCCGTGACGATGCGCGTCGTGTCGGGGCCCGGCTGCGCGAGAGCGCCGGCCAGACGATCCGCCTCGTCCTTGACCCGGCGCACCTGCTGGACGGCCTCGCCCGCAGCGGTCTGCTTGTCCTCGTAGAAAGCCTTGGCATCCCGTGCCTTCTCCACGGCGGCGGCGGTACGGGAGTTGAGGTCTTCCGCCTCCGCGCGCCGCGCGAGGTCCTGGATCGTACTGGCCGCCTCGACGGCGTCGCTCGATTCCTGGGCGGCCACCTGCGCGGCGTCCGCATGCGCGGTGGCCACCTGGGCGGCCTGGGACGCCTCGGTCGCGTGCTGCGCCGCTTCGTCGGCGGCCGTTGCTGCGGCGCGGGCGTGGGCGGCGGCGGATGCGGCCAGCGTCCAGGCACTGGCCGCAGCCTTTGCCGCGTCCCCCGCCAGGGACCTGGCGGCGCCGGCGGCACGGGCGGCCTCTTGGGCGTGGCGGCGGGTGGACGCGGCGGCGGCCTTCGCCCGGGAGGACTGCGCGCCGGCCTGGCCCGCGAAGTCGCCGGCCTGGTCGGCCGAGGCGGCGGCGGCCATCGCGTTGCCGCTGGCGCTCTCCGCGGCGTCTGCCGCGTCCTTGCTGGCGGAGGCCGCAGCCTTGGTCAGGGTCAGCGCTTGTGCCGAGACGTCCGCGGCGGCTGCCGCGGTAGCCGCGTCCGCCGCCGCCTTGGCCGCGTCACCCGCGCGCAAGCGGTCGGAGACGGCTGCTGCCGCGGACGACCGTGCGGCGGAGGCGGCCTGCGCGGCGCCAGCCGCAGCGTACGCGGCCTGGGAGGCGGCACTGGCGGCGGCGCGCGCCGAGTTCGTCGCCGCCCGCGAGGCCTGCACCGCCGTCTGCGCGGCCCGACCGGCCCGCTCCGCGGCATCGGCCGCCCGTGCGGCGGCCGCCCCGGCTTTGACGCTGTCGTTGCGCGCGGCCTCCGTTTCGGCGGCCGCCCTCGCCGTCGCCTCCTTGGCCAGGGCGGAAGCGGCCACTGCCTGCGCGGCGGACGCCTTCGCCGCCTCCGTCTCACGGACCGCCTGGGCCCCGGCCTCCTGGGCCTGTTGGGCCAGCTGCGCCACGGTGGTGCGCTCCACGTCGCGGGCGCGGGCGACGTGCTGGCCGACGGCGAGGAACTCGCGGACGTCGTCGGCCGTGCCGTTGATCGCCAGGCGGGCGGCGGCCACCGTGTTGGGTCCGCCCTGGCTGAGGATCTGGACCAGCTGTACGCGGTCGTCGGCCTCCCGCGCCGTGTACTGGCCGTTGTTCAGGAACGCGTCGACGTCATCCTCGGTGCCGTTCAGCGCGGCCTGCCCGGCCTGCATAACGCCCGGTCCGGCGCCGTTCATCAGCTGGGCGACCCGGACCTGCTGATCGGCCTTCAGCGGTTCACGCCATCCCCCGTCGAGGAATGCGGCGAGTTCCTGGGGCGTGCCGGCCAGCGCCCGGCGTGCCGCCTCCTGCACACCCTTCCCGCCCACGGAGTGGATCTGGGCCGCGCTGACCTGGTCGTCCTGAATCTGGGCGAGTACCCGCTCGCTGTCCAGGAAGCGGCGCACGTCGGCATCCGAGCCGGTGAGTGCGGCCTCCGCCGCGGCCTGGACCCCGGGGCCGCCCTCCTGCCAGAAGATCACCACCCGGGCGCGGTCCGTCAGCGGCACCGGCTGCCCGTCGCCGTCGGCCGCCGAGGCGGGGTTCGTCCCCAGCAGCCCCGCGACGAGGGCCAGCGGCAACATCC
Organism: Kitasatospora sp. NPDC058478; assembly: GCF_042720345.1. Lineage (NCBI taxonomy): Bacteria > Bacillati > Actinomycetota > Actinomycetes > Kitasatosporales > Streptomycetaceae > Kitasatospora > Kitasatospora sp. NPDC058478. Next base: position 39,350 of record NZ_JBHXML010000002.1, read on the forward strand.
CCAACCACACCCGGCTCATGCCCGCCAGTACTCGGCGTCGCCTTCTGCGCATGGCATAGCCACCCCACCCCTGCGTCACGAGAAAACCCCCCGGATCTCACTCAGGCCTCGTTCGAGCACGGCCTGGCTATTGGCATTACGTGAAAGAAGAGCACGAATTCATGGGCCCGGTCCACCCCTGGCAGAAGTATTTCGAGCGGCCGGAACCAGGGCCCGAAAGTGGAGTTCCCCGCTCCAGCCCCCGGGCCGATGACAGGAGTTCCGGATTCAGAGAACTGGGGCCACTTCTCCTGGTGGGACGGATGAGGTAGGCGGCCACACCTTGCCGGACATCGGGCCTTATGGGGCGCCATGCGCGGATTTCCGCACGTGCCGGCGATATTCAGGGTCGAGGCGCAATAGCGACTCTTGACTTTCCCTTGATGATCCCCTCAGGGTGGACGGTGCGTTCTTCGCGTCCCGGCGCCCTGAGTTTCCAGGCGAAAACGGACGTATCCTCGATACTTTTGGCATCTGCAGACCTGTCTGCATGATCAGCCCAGAAAGGGAATCGGATGAGCCGCCGCACGCTCAGCCGGCTGACGGCTGCCGCTTTTGCCGCCGTTGTCACCTTCACCGCCGTGGCCGCCGCCTCGGCCGACTCCTCCTCCGCCACCCGGCCCGCCGCCGCCCCGGCTGCCGCGGCCGCCGACCCGACCCCGCCGCCGGCGGTCGAGGACTTCAGCTACCCGGGCGCCAGCCCCTTCCCGAGCCTGAAGCTCCTGCGAGGAGACGGTCACATCCTCCTCGCCGACTGCAACACCGCCACCCAGATCCAGCTCTGGAGCCGGGCCGTCCCCGTCCCGGCCGGCGGCCCCTCGGTCTGCTTCCGGGTGAACGGCACCGTCGGCCAGCTCACCCTCGAACTGCCGCAGACGTTCCTCATCCAGACCAACGACCGCGCGGTTCGCGCCAACCTCACCGCCGACGGCGTCGCCCAGACCGTGGACATCCCCAAGGGCGGGATCACCGGCGTCGGCGAGGGCGCCGGCCAGAAGTCGACCATGCTCGTCGAACTCCGCGTCACCGGCTGACCCCGCGCCCGCCGGGCCACTGCCGGGCGGGCACCGACCCGTTACAGAGTCACCCACCGGTCGCAACGGCAACGAAGGAACGTCATCCCATGTTTCGCTCACGCTCACGTACCGCCTGGACGACCGGGGCCGTCACGGCCGCCGCCCTGACGGGTGCCCTGCTCACCGGCACGCCCGCGCCCGCCGTCAGCGGTGACACCGCGCCGACCGGCTCCTACGCGTTCACCGCCAAGATCGACATCGGCGATGGCAGACGCGCCTGCTCCGGCGCCCTGATCGACCCGTACTGGATCATCACCGCCGCCTCCTGCTTCGCCGACAACCCCGCCCAACCGGCAACCGTCCCCGCCGGCCCACCCGCGCTCAAGACCACCGCCACCATCGGCCGCACCGACCCCACCACCACGGGCCAGGTCCGCGACGTCGCCGAACTCGTCCCCCGCACCGACCGCGACCTGGTCATGGCACGCCTGGCCAACCCCGTCACCGACATCACCCCGCTCACCCTGTCCACCACCGCCCCCACCGCCGGTGAGGAACTACGGGTGGCGGGCTACGGCCGCACCAAGACCGAATGGGTGCCCGACCAGCTCCACAACGCCGCCTTCACCGTCGGCGCCGTCGACCCGACCGGCCTCACCATCACCGCCAAAACCCCCACAGACGCCGCCGTCTGCAAGGGCGACACCGGCGGCCCCGCACTACGACAAGTCGGCGACCACTACGAACTCGCCGCCCTCAACAGCCGCTCCTGGCAGAACAACTGCCTCGGCTCCACCGAAACTACCCACACCGGCGCCTACAACACCCGCACCGACGACCTCAACACCTGGATCCAACAGACCACCTCCGCCTGGTCCGCTGTGATGGCCAGTCGGACCGGGGGCCGCAACACCGTCTACAACCCGGACACCAAGACCGCAGAGATCTTCACGCTGACCGCCGACGGCACCATGACCAACGCCCACTACAACACCGACGGCAAAGACTGGTCCGGCTGGTTCACGATCGGCGCCGGGGGGCACTTCACGGGCACCCCCGCCGTGGTCTACAACCCGGTCACCAACGCCCTTGAGCTCTTTGCGATCGGTACGGACCGATCGCTGTACCGCACCACCTGGACCCGTGCCACCGGTTGGGGGTCCTGGACGATGACCGGCGACTGGAAGTTCACCGACAGCCCCACCACCGTCTACAACCCGGACACCA